>JAEWCI010000593.1 GCA_023390705.1 Pseudomonadota bacterium | reverse complement strand
CTGCTGGGCGAAGCGACGCAGGCCGCCACCGCCGGCGCCGTCCGTGCCACCGGTGCCGTCACCCCGCCCGGGTTGCTGGAAAGGCCCAGCCGGCCGCCGCAATATCCGGAGCGCAGCCGGCTGCGCGGCGAGCAGGGGCTGGTGGGGGTGGTGATCTCCATCGCCGCCGATGGCCAGGTGGCCGGGGTGGAGGTGGCGCAGAGTTCCGGTTTCCCGGCACTGGACGCGGCGGGCCCGCAGGCCGCCGCGCCCAGGCGCGTCCGCCCGGCGATGCGCGATGGCGTGCCTATTTCCGGCAGCGTCCGAGCGGCGATCGAATTCCGGTTGCAATAGAGCGGATCGCCGCAGGGCGGTGCCCGGAGGCGTGAATCCGCTCGGCCATGAATGCAGGGCGGATCGCCGCAGGGCGGTGCCCGGAGGCGTGAATCCGCTCGGCCATGAATGCAGGGCGGATTGCCGCAGGGCGGTGCCCGGAGGCGTGAATCCGCTCGGCCATGAATGCAGGGCGGATTGCCGCAGGGCGGTGCCCGGCGGGTGAAGCCGTCCTTGTCAGCAAGGGCCGTGGCGATTGCCAGGAGCCATGGCAAACCGCACATGCATCACAGGCAGGCAGAGGACCCGGTCATGGTGAAGCTGGACGTCATCACCACACGCGGCGGCGATGGTGGGGAGACATCCCTGGGCGATGGCACGCGCCTGGCCAAGCACGCGGCACGAATCGAGGCGATCGGCGCGGTGGACGAGGCGAATGCCGCCATCGGCCTGCTGCGGCTGCACACCGAAGGCGAGCCGGATGACATGCTGGCGCGCATCCAGAACGACCTGTTCGACCTCGGCGCCGATCTCTGCACGCCGGGAACGGAGGGCGGGCTGCGTGTCACCACGGCGCAATGCGCCAGGCTGGAGACCGAGCTGAAAGCCATGAACGCCAGCCTGCCGCCGCTGCGCAGCTTCGTGCTGCCGGGCGGCAGCGCGGCCGCGGCGCATGCCCATCTGGCGCGCACCACGGCGCGCCGGGCGGAACGCGCGGTGGTGGCGCTGATGGCGGCGGAGGCGGTGAACCCAGGGGTGCTGCGCTACCTCAACCGCCTCTCCGACCATCTCTTCGTGCTGTCCCGGGTGCTGAACGGCAATGGCGCGGGCGATGTGCAGTGGGTGCCGGGCGGCGCGCGGTAGAGCGTGACCGCTTCAGGCGGGAGCGCCGAAAAGCGTGAAGCCCGCGACAAGACAAAGGCTGGCCATGATCGCCGCATCCATCCGCACCGATCATGGCCCAGCGCCGCCCGGTAAGCCCCGCGCCACGGCGAATTGCGTTCGGGCCTGACGCAATTCGCCGGAACATGCTTCAGAGCGCGAAGCGGGTGCCGACCAGCAGGCTGCGCCCCGGGGTGACGAAGCCATTGGCCGGTTCCCAGCGGCTGTTGCCGAGGTTGCGGCCTTCCAGGAACAGCGCCACCTGTTCCCGCACCTGCCAACTGGCGGTGATGTTCAGCACCATGCCGGCCTTGTTGCTGCGCGGCGCGGCAATCGCCTGGCCATTGTCGTCATAGCTGGCGAACGCGGCTTCCGGGCTGCGGCCGGTGAACAGCAATTGCGGCGCGATGACCACGCCGCGGATCGGCTCCAGCCGCCCGGTCAGGCTCACCACATGCTCCGGCCGGCGTGGCAGGCGGCGGTCGGTGGCCTCGTCGAAGGCTTCGGTGATGGTCCAGGAGACGGTGGCGCTGGCCCAGTCCACCGGCCGCAGGGTCAGCCCCAGCTCGGCGCCATGGATGCGGGCGCGGTCCACATTCACCAGGCTGCTGAAGGCGTTGTTGTAGTTGATCAGGTCGCGGGCGCGGCTCTGGAAGAAGGTGGCGTTGGTGGTGACGAGATCCGGGCGTCCGAAACCCGCGATATCGGTTTCCATGCCGATCTCCCAGCCGATGCTGCGTTCCGGGCGCAGGTCCGGGTTGCCCTGGAAGAAGCCGCTGATGACGCCGAAGCGCTGGAACAGCGAGGGCGCCGAATAGGCGGTGCCACCGGAAACCCGCAGGCGGGAGGCGATTTCCGGCAGCGCCAGTACTGCGCCGAGCCGCCAGGTGGTGGCATCGGTGAAGCCGGTGGTGGTGTCGTGCCGCAGCCCGGCGGTCAGGTCCAGCCGGTCCCAGGCGCGGTATTGCAGCGTGAGGTAGCCGCCGGTGCTGTGCTGGCTGGCATCGACGGTGGTGCGGAACAGGGTGCTGCCGCTGGCGCTGCGTGCCTCCTCCGCCATATGGGTCAGGCCGAAGCCCAGGGCGCCATCGGCCAGCGGACCGAAGCCGGGCAGGCGCAGCGTATTGGTCCAGTCCAGCGAGGCGCGGGTGCCGCGGTAATAATCCTGCGTCGTGGCGGCGGAGAGGAAGTCCGGCAGGTTGGAATAGCGCCGCCGGTCCTCGGTGGCGGAAAGCCGCAGCCCGGTGGTCCAGGCGCCGCCCAGCAGTTGGGTTTCGCCGCGCAACTGGCCGTACCAGCGGCGGTCCTCGCCGCGGTAATTCGGGTCGTCGCGCGGCACGCTGTCCAGCCCGGCATGGGTTTCGCGCCAGCGCAGCATCCCTTCCAGCCGGGTGCCCGGCAGAGGGGTCCAGCCCAGCCGGGCGGTGGTGAAGGCGCCGCGGAAATCATCCGTCTCCTTCACCCCGGTGCGGAAGCGCGGCGGCGTGGCGTCGAAGCCGCGGGTGGAGAGGGACTGGCCGGAGAGCAGGTAGTCGAACTGCCCGATGGTGCCGGCGGCGCCCAGGCCCGCGCGCAGCGTGCGCTGCGTGCCGCCGGCCAGCTCGCCATAGGGCTGGAAGGCGCGGTCCGCCGGCGCGCGGCGGGTGACCAGGTTGATGACGCCGCCGATCGCCGCCGAACCGTACAGCGCCGAAGCCGGGCCGCGCAGCACCTCGATCCGCTCGACATCGAACAGCAGCTCGCTGCCGAAATTGAAGGCGCCATTGGCCTCGGCCGGGTCGTTCAGCGGCACGCCGTCCAGCAGGACCAGCACGTTGCGGCTGCCGGCCCCACGCAGGAAGGCACTGGCCTGCTGCCCGGGCCCGCCGAGCTGCACCAGGTTCATCCCGGGCACGGTGGCCAGCGCCTCGGCCAGGTTCTGATAGCCGCGCTCCTCGATGGTGCGGCGGTCGATGACGGTAACGGTGGCCGGCACCCGCTCGGCGGGGGTGGCGATGCGGGTGGCGGTGACGATGGTGTCCGGCAGCGTCGTGGTCTGGGCCGCGGCGGGAAGGGCGGCCAGAAGCAGCAGGGCGCCGCCGGCCGAGAGCGTGCCGAGGGATCGCGGGGCGACCCGCCCGGTGATCAAGGGCGGAAAGGAATATCGCATCGGGGTTCTCCGTGCGCATGACGACAGGTCCCGGCCGTGGCATCGGCCGGAATGGCTCACGTCGTTCCCGCAAACGGAGGGCGGCCGGGGCCGCCCTTGGTTCCGCCGCGCCGGTGGCACCTCGCCCGGCCCGTACGAGACAACTCTGCGCCGGCCGGTCTCCTGGCTCGCGGCTCGACGCTTCACCCCCGCCTTCTCGCGCCACCGGGCGCAATGGCAGTTGGGGGCGGAAGCTTGCCGCCTACAGTTGCGAGGGCAGCCGCGGCTTGGCTCCGGCTTCGCCGAGGCTTCGCGCGTTCCCGTTTCAGCCCTTGCGGGCCACCGGCGCATGGCGCGGTCTATAGAGCATTCTCCGACGAAGCGTGAGCGGGCCGCTGCGGAAAATGCGACCGTGAACCAGGCGGCCGGAGCATTTCCCGTGAGCCTGGGCAAACGGGAAGTGCGCTGCCAAGCCTACGCCGCTTCGGCACCTGCGGTTGTGCCAGCGGGCCGGCGATGCTCCAACCCGGCCGCATGCGCGCCAGCTTTTCCCTGCCCGCCGTCGCCGCCGGGCTGCTTGCCGGCTTCGTCGGCTTCGCCAGTTCCTTCGCCGTGGTGCTGCAGGGCCTGGTGGCAATGGGCGCCAGCCCGGCCCAGGCGGCTTCCGGCCTGATGGCGCTGTGCGTCGCCATGGGGCTGGCCGGCATCTGGCTCAGCCTGCGCCACCGCATGCCGATCAGCGTCGCCTGGTCCACCCCGGGGGCGGCGCTGCTGGCCGCGAGCGCGGTGCCGGAAGGTGGTTTCGCCGTCGCGGTCGGCGCCTTCCTGGCCTGTGGCGTGCTGCTGGTGCTGGTCGGGCTGTGGCGGCCGCTCGGCCGGGCGGTGGAGGCGATCCCGGCGCCGCTGGCCAATGCCATGCTGGCGGGGGTGCTGTTCGGCCTCTGCCTGGCGCCCGTGCGGGCGGTGATGGAGACGCCCGCCATGGGGCTGGCCATCGCCCTGGCCTGGGCGCTGGTGGCGCAATGGCAACGGCTGCTGGCGGTGCCGGCGGCGGTGGTGGTGGCGGTGGGGCTGATCCTGGCCACCGCGCCCGAATTGCCCGGCGGTGGCGGGCTGATGCCGGCGGCGGTGATGGTGGCGCCGGCCTTCTCCTGGCCGGCGCTGGTCGGGATCGCCCTGCCGCTCTTCCTCGTCACCATGGCGTCACAGAACATTCCGGGCATGGTGGTGCTGAAGGTGAACGGCTATCGGCCGAAGCCCGGGCCGCTGTTTGCCACCACCGGGCTGTTCAGCCTGGCGGCGGCGCCCTTCGGCGGGCATGCGGTGAACCTGGCGGCGATCACCGCCGCGCTCTGCGCCGGGGAAAGCGTGCACCCGGACCCGGCCCGGCGCTGGCCGGCGGCGGTGGTGGCGGGGGCGGTCTATGTGCTGTTCGGCCTGGTGGCGGGGGCGGCGACCGCCTTCGTAAGCGCCGCCCCGCCCGTGCTGATCCAGGCGGTGGCCGGGCTGGCGCTGCTGCCGGCCTTCGGTTCGGCGCTGATGAACGGCATGGCCCCGGCCGAGGGGCGGGAAGCCGCGACCGTCACCTTCCTGGTGACGGCTTCCGGCCTGACGGTGCTGGGCATCGGCAGCGCCTTCTGGGGGCTGGTGGCCGGCGGCGCGCTGCTGTTGCTGGAACGGTGGGGCTTCAGAAGATGAAGCCCAGCGCCCTGAAGCCCACCCAGCACAGCGCGCCCAGCACCGCCGTGGCGAAGGCGCAGCCGGCGATGGTCAGGCCGATGCCCCAGGCCAGGGTGCGGTTGTCGCTCTCCACCAGGCCCAGTGCCATGACGATGTTGCCGAAGGCCGGCGGCCCGTTGGTGCCCGGCCCGGGCAGGATCAGCATGATGGCGACATAGGCCGTCAGCCAGCCGACCAGCCGGTCCCCGGCCGGCGAGGTGAACCAGCCGGGCCGCGGCTTCACATACTGCTCCACCCGCTTGAGCCATTTCGAGGAAGCGCCGGAAAGCCGCAGCAAATCCCCCCGCTTGATGCTCTGCCGCGCCAGGATCTTCGGCAGTTTCGGCGCCCGGTATCCCAGGCCCATCTGGATGCCGAGGATCAGCACCGGCGTGCCGAAGACCGAGGCCATGCCGGGCAGCAGCGAGGGCAGCATCAGCAGCAGGATCAGCAGCCCGAAGGCGCGGTCGCCGAAGGCTTCCGCCATTTCGCCCAAGGTGATGCGTTCACCGGGGCAGCGTGCAGCCACCTCGGCCACGATGCGCGAGATCGGCGCATCATGCGCGTCAGGCCCGGCGCCATGCCCATGCGGGTAGGCGCTGGCAGGGATGCCGGACGGCATTCCCTGGTGCGCCTGTCCCGTGGGCGTCGCCGCGATCAGCGGCGCCTGAAGGTTTCCATCCATTCCCGGTCCGTGACCCTTCGTTCCTGCCCCGTGGCCGGATGCAGCCACCGGCCGTTCGTGACGCCTTGCCCCGCGGCCTCTTGCCGGGCCGCATGATAATGGGGACCATAAAGCAAAATCCGCTCACGTTGTGGCGGAATTCTTTATGTGGCTGCCGCCCGGCCAGGATTCCGCCCGGGCGGGAGGCCGGCCCCGTCCCTGGCCCCCGCCTCCGGGGGCCGGTCCGGGCGCTGCGCCTTCAGGTGCCGGTGAAGGCCGGCCTGCGCTTTTCCATGAAGGCGCGGCGGCCTTCGCGGTAGTCGTTGCTGTCGAAGCAGGCAGCCATGGCGGCTTGGATCGCCTCCAGGTCGCGGTCGGCGGCGTCCCGGCACACCGCCTTGACCATCATCTTGTTGGTCTTGAGCGAGAGTGGGGCATTGCCGGCCAGGGTGGCGGTGAGCTTGTTCACCTCGGCCTCAAGCTGGTCCGCCGGCACCACCCGGTTGACCAGGCCGATGCGCTCGGCCTCCTTCGCGCTGAAGCGCTCCCCGGTCATCAGGATCATATGGGCGTGCGCCGGGCCCACCAGGTCCACCAGCGCCCGCACCATGTCGAAGCCATAGGCGATGGAGAGCTTCGCCGCGGGGATGCCGAACTGGCTGTCGTCCGAGGCGATGCGGATATCCGTGGACATCGCGATGCCGAGGCCGCCGCCCATGCAGAAGCCGCGGATCTGCGCGATCACCGGCTTCCCGAAATTCATCAGCTTCTGGCGGCCGGCGCTGGTGAGGCGGTCGTACTCCTTCTGCGCATCGGCGTTGGAGCGCACCTTCTCGAACTGCGAGATGTCGGCGCCCGAGACGAAGGCCTTGTCGCCCGCGCCCTGCAGCACCACGCAGCGCACGGAGGGGTCCTCGGCGAAGCGGTCCAGCGCCTCGCCCATGCCGGCCCACATGTTGACCGACATGGCGTTGCGCTTCTCCGGCTGGTTGAACACCACCCGTCCGACGCCATTCTCGATGCTGGCGAGGATCTTGCCCTCGGCGAGTTCCATCATGCTCATGCGCCGCCCAGCGCTCCCTTTTCCTTCAGCTCCTGGATCTCGGCCGGCGTCAGGCCGGCCTCGGCCAGGATCTCCTCGTTATGCTCGCCGAGCCTCGGCATGTCGCGGTAGAAGCCGGTGTCCACGCCTTCCAGGTTCACCGGCTGCGCCACCACCTTGATGTCGCCGCGGGTGCGGTGATGCATGGGCATTGCCATCTCCAGGTGCTGCACCTGCGGGTCCTCGAACACTTCCTTGATGTTGTTGACCGGCCCGCAGGGGATGCCGACCTCCTCCATCAGGTTCACCCAGTATTCGGAGGGCTTGGTCTTCGTCACCTCGGAGATGACGGCGTTCAGGTTGGCGCGATCCGCACCACGCCCTTTCGGCGTCTTCCACTGCTCGACTTCGAGCCACTCCGGATGGCCGGCGGCACGAGCAAAAATGTCCCACAGCTTGGGCGAGGAGGCCGCGATGTTGATCGGCTTGTCGGCCGTCGGGAACACGCCCATCGGGATGTTCACGGGGTGGTCGTTGCCGGCCTGGCCGGGAATCTCGCCATCCATCAGCCAGCGCGTGGCCTGGAAGTCCAGCATGAAGACCTGGGCTTCCAGCAGTGAGGTATGGACATAGCCGCCCTTGCCGGTCCGCTCGCGGTCATAGAGCTTCATCATGATGCCCATCGCCAGCAGGTTGCCGGCGGTGAGGTCGTTGATGGGGATGCCGACGCGCATCGGGCCGCGGCCGGGTTCGCCGGTGATGGTCATCAGCCCGCCCATGCCCTGGGCGATCTGGTCCACGCCCCCGCGCGTGCTGTAGGGGCCGGTCTGGCCGAAGCCGGAGATCGAGGCGTAGATCAGCCGGGGGTTCAGTTCCTTCAGGTCGTCATAGGCGATCTTCAGGCGGTGCTTCACCTGCATCCGCATGTTCTCGACCAGGATATCCGCGGTCTTCGCCAGGCGCAGGAAGGCGGCGTGGCCGGCCGGGTTCTTCAGGTCGATGGAGAGGCCGCGCTTGTTGCGGTGCAGGTTCACCTGGTCGAAGCCGTCGCGCGCGCCGCCCAGGCCATCGCCCTGGCCCGGCGGCTCCACCCGGATGATGTCGGCGCCCCAGTCGGCCAGGTGGCGGACGCAGGTGGGGCCGGCGCGGGCGAGCGTCAGGTCCAGCACGCGCAGGCCGGCCAGGGGCAGCCTGGTTTCCTGCATCAGCTTCGGGTCGATGGGGCTTTCAGGCATGGGTTTCCTCCGTCGGCGTCGGCGCGGGGCAGACTAGGGCGGCCGTGGCCTTCGGGCTAGACTGCGATGGG
>JAEWCI010000592.1 GCA_023390705.1 Pseudomonadota bacterium | reverse complement strand
GGGGCCGTGGTGGTCACCGGCGCATCCGCTGGCGTGGGGCGTGCCACCGCACTGGCCTTTGCGCGCCGCGGCGCCCGTCTCGCCCTGATCGCCCGTGGGAAGGAGGGGCTGGAGGCGGCCTGGAGGGAGGCGGAGGCGGCGGGTTCCCCGCAGGCTCTCGCCCTGCCGGCGGACATGGCGGACTCCGCGGCAGTCTTTGCTGCGGCCGAGCGTGCGGCGGCGGAGCTCGGTGGCATCGGCACCTGGGTGAATTGCGCCATGGCGACGGTCTTCGCGCCGGTGCAGTCCATGACGCCGGAGGAATTCCGCCGGGTGACCGAGGTGACCTATCTCGGCTATGTGCATGGCACCCTGGCGGCGCTGCGGCACATGCGGCCACGCGGCACCGGCACCATCGTCCAGGTCGGGTCCGCCCTCGCCTATCGCGCCATTCCGCTGCAATCGGCCTATTGCGCCGCCAAATTCGCGATCCGCGGCTTCACCGACTCCCTGCGATGTGAATTGCGGCATGAGAACAGCCGCATCCGCCTGACCATGGTGCAACTGCCAGCGGTGAACACGCCGCAATTCGACTGGGCGCGCAGCCACATGCCGCGCCGCGCCCAGCCCGTGCCGCCCATACACCAGCCGGAACCCGTGGCGGAGCGCATCGTCCAGGCGGCCCTGACGGCGCCGCGGGAGCTGTGGGTCGGCGGGCCGTCGGTGCAGGCCATCCTCGGCACCATGCTGGCCCCTGGCCTGTTGGACCGGCTGCTGGCCCGCAAGGGCTACAGCGGACAGATGACGACGAAGCCCGAGCCGCCGGACCGGCCGGACAACCTGCTGGCACCACTCCCCGGCGACCACGGCGTACATGGGCGCTTCGACGCGCGGGCGCGCGACCGTGTTGGTGCCTTGGACCCCGCGGTGCTGCGGGGCGCCTTGGGGCTGGCGCTCGGGCTGCTGCTGCCGCTTGCCTGGCGTGGGCTTTCCGCGCCCGAACGGGTCTGGCCCCGCCTGCCACCCCGCTGAGAATGGCGCCCGTCCCTCAGGGACAGGGCACCTTCCCGGATCGGGTACCCGGTAGCTTCAGGGCCGGGGTTGCGGCGTAGAGCGCTTCCCGTCGGTGATGTCCTCGATCCAGGTCAGAGCCGCGACCGCCTTCGGGAAGCCAAGCGTCGGTATCGCCAGCAACGCCACCTGCTTCAGCGCCTCCTTCGAGACACCTTCCTCCAATGCCCGGCGGCTATGGGAATGCACGCCGCCCTCGGACCAGGCGCCGATGGCAAGCGCCAGCTTCACCAGCCGCAGGGCATGGCCGTCGATCGGTCCGGCCTTGGCACAGGCCTCGCCAAGCGCGGCAAAAGCCTCGTAGAGCTCCGGATAGGTCCGTGCCACCTGTCCGGCCGCCGCCGGCAGTTCCTCTCTGTTCCGCATCATTCCTGGCTCCTTTTCCGGCCTGTTGCACCGGCCAAACGCGAAAGGTTCAGCCCGGCTTCCCATCCGCCCGCGGCCGCAGCAGCATCGGCCCATGCGCCGCGAGGAACAGGCCGAAGGCGAGGAGCCAGAGCGCGCCGGCGGCGGCATAGGGCAGCATCCCCGGCAGCAGTTCTGGCCCGAAGCTGCGCAGCAGCGCCGCGGCCGGCAGCAGAGCCCAGGCCAGCACCATGGCGGGCGAGGCGACCAGGGGGTGGCCCGTATGGCCGAGCGTCGCGCGCGGCATGACGGCCAGGATCATCAGCGCGACCGCGCCGATTCCCTGAAGATGCAGCCAATTCGCTGCCCAGTCCGCTCCGCCCAGCAGATGCGCCGCCTTCACCGCCAGGGTCAGGGGCAGCATCAGATAGGCCAGGTGCAGCACGGCGAGGATCGGCTGGCCGAATGTCCGCAGCCCCTGCCAGCGGGAGAGGCGCAACAGCGCCAGCACCGCTGCGGCGGCCGCGACCATGCCGGCAAGCGCGCCATCGGGCGCCACCAGATCCACCACGGCGACTGCGAGCAGCGCCAGGATGCCGGCAGCGTCCACACCCGGCAGTGGCCGGATCTCCACCGCCTTCCCGGACTGCTTCAGGGCGTTGCGGGTGAAGGCGGGAATGATGCGCCCGCCGATCAGCCCGACCAGCGCGAGCGCGATGTCGAGGGCCAGCAATTCGCCCATGGCAAAGGTGCCGTCCCACCAGCCCGCGGCCTCGCCGAGCATCAGCAGGTCGCCGGCCCAGAAAGCCAGGATCAGTGCCGGCGGGCCGAAGAGCCGGGGCGTCGCGGCCTTCACCAGTGCCGGCAGCACGGTCAGCAGCAGCGCCGGCAGGGGCAGCAGGGCAATGGCGGCGGCAGGCGCGGGCGGGACCGGCGAGCCCGGCAGCAGCACCAGCCGCGCCGCGAGGAACAGCGCGGCCAGGAGGACGAGCGGCATGCCCCGATAGGGCGGATGGCCGGTCCAGTTCGGGATCGCGGTCAGCACGAAGCCCGCCAGGGCCGCGCCGATGACGCCCGCCAGCATCTCATGCCCATGCCAGCGTGCCGGCGGCAGCGGCCCTTCGGGCAGCATGGCTCCATGCAATGCCACGACCCAGAGCGCGATGGTGACCACGGCCCATATGCCGCAGAGCAGGAAGAAGGGGCGGAGCCCCTGCCGGAACAGGGCCAGGCCAGCCGGGGGCGCCGCGGTGCGGGATGCGCTGGTGACGCTCATGAGGGAACGGCCTCGGTCATCTTGTGGGCGCCGATGGCAGGCGGCGGTGCCGGCCCATCGGCCTGCCGGAAGGGTCCATACGGGCCCTCGGCCGCCTGCAGAACGCCCCATCCGAAATGAAAGTACCAGCCATGCAGGGCCAGGCGCCCATCGGCCACGCGCTCGGCCACGAAGGGATAGGCGGCGAGGTGCCGCAGGCTGGCCAGCACCGCCGCCTGCTCCGCCCGGCGGGCGATCAGCGCCCGCTCGGCCTCCGTCACCAGCCCGTCCATCTCCGCCCGCACCTCCCGCGCCACGCCCATCCAGTCGGAAACATAGTCGAAGCGCCGCGCGCCAGGATCATGCTCCAGCAGGCAACGCACGCCGGCGCAGAAGGAATGGCCGAGCACGACGATGTGCCGCACGCCGAGGCCGACGACGCCGAACTCGATCGCCGCCGCGGTGCCGTGCGGCTGCCCGTCGGAGGTGGGGAGCGGCACAAGGGCGGCGACATTGCGGATGACGAAGAGATCGCCCGGCCGCGCGCCGCAGATGATCGCCGGATCGGTGCGGCTGTCGGAGCAGGCGATGACCATGACCTCCGGCCGCTGGCCATCCAGCAGGCTGTCGTAGAGGTCGTGGTCCCCCTCGAAGTGGTGGTGGCGGAACTGGGCGAAACCGGCGAGCAGCCGTTGCAGCGCGTCGCCTTCGGGTGGGATGGACATATCCATGGGCAATGCCTCAGGCCAGGCCGAAGCTGGCCGCGAAGGGGTGGAAGCGCAGCGGGTCGCCGGGCGAGACGCATTCCGTCCCGGCCGGCAGCCAGAGCAGCCCGTCCGCCACCGCCAGCGGCTTCAGCCGGGCCGAGCCGTAGGGGCCGGACGGCTCCAGCAATGGCAGGCCGGCATCGTCATGGCCGGCGATGCGGGCAGGCATGAACTCCTCCCGCCCCGGCTTGCGTGTGAAGCCGGCAGCGGCACGAGCGGCAACGGACGGCGGCCCCAGCTCCTCGGCCTGGCCGGCAAGGCGCGCCAGCAGCGGCCGCCCGAGCACCAGCATGCCCACCAAGGCCGCCAGCGGATTGCCGGGCAGGAACAGGCACAGCGCATCGCCAAGCCGCCCATGCGCCAGCGGCTTGCCGGGCTTCAAGGCAAGTTTCAGCACCGCGGCCTCGCCGCCCGCCGCCGCAAGCGCCCGCGGCAGATGGTCCGCATCGCTGCCCGAAACACCGCCGGAGGCAAGGATCAGGTCGTGCTCCGTCGCGGCCTGCCACAGCGCCCCGGCCAGCGCCGCCGGATCATCCGGCAGCACGCCGAGATCGGTGCAGGCGATCTCCGGCCGTGCCAGCAGGGCCCGCAGCATCGGCCGGTTGCTGTCACGGATGGCGGTACCCAGCTCATTGCCGTTGGACAGCAGCGCGACCCGCACCTGGCGGCGCACCGCAACTTCCTCGACACCGGCGGCCGCGAGCAGCGCGACATGTCGCGCATCGAGCCGCGTCCCGCGGGCGAGGAGGAAGTCACCCTCGGCCAGATCCTCGCCCCGGCGGCGGATATTCGTGCCAGGACGAAGCGCGCGGCGGGAGGACAGGCGCCCATTCCGCAGCGTGACATGCTCCTCCATCACCACCGCGGCCACGCCGGAGGGAACGGGTGCGCCGGTCAGGATGCGCACGGCTTCGTCCGGTCCGACCGTCGCGCCGGGCATATCGCCGGCAGCGATGCGGCGCGAGATCCTCGGCGTGGCGCCGGTCACAAGGTCCGCTTCGTGCAGCCCGTAGCCATCCATGGCGGACTGGTCGAAGGGCGGCAGGGAAAGAGCGGCGCGCGGCGCGGCGGCGAGTACTCGGCCCAACGCCGCCGCCGGCGTCATGACCGCCTCTCCCGTGAGGGCAACGGCGCCGCGCAGCAGGTGCGCCCGTGCCTCGGCTGGCGGCAGCAGCCCTGGTTCGGTATCGCAGCAGGGGGGTGTGGCGGGTATCAGCGTGCCGTCGGGCATTTCGGAATTTCCTTCACGCCCTGCGGCGAGCCATCTCATCGGCCAGCATGGCCAGGGTCTCGGCAGCGAGGACGCGGCGCGCGAGCGGCATCACGGAGGCTTCCTCCAGCGCCAGGTGCTGCCGGTGGCCGATGGCGAAGGCCAGGGCGGCCGTAGCGAAGCCGGCCTCCGGCTGCTGGCCTTCCGCCACGCGGCGGAGCCCGGCGGTCACCGCCGGTACCACCGCCTGGTTGCCCAGGTGCTGGGCCTGCAGCCGCTTCAATACGCCTGCCGTGTCCAGGCCAAGGAGGCGCGGATAGAGCGAACCTTCCTCATCCGCGACATGCATCGGCAACTCCACCGTGAGCCAGCCCAGCAGCATCACGGCAAGGACCCGCGAGGCACGGGCCAGCGGCGCGCGCGCCACCCTCTCCAGGTGACCGAGCAGCACGGTCTGCCGCGCATGCTCGGCCGAGAGGAAGGCGAGCGGGTCGTCCAGCAACGCGGCCTGCAGCGGCGCGACATGCGCGGGAGCCTCGGGCATCGCAGCGCTACTGCACAAGCGGCCCATCAGCCGTGGCGAGGACGAGACCCTCGATCCGCGCGCGGCCGGCGAGCACCTGGATATACTGGCGCACCGCGGTGCGGAAGCTGGCATCCCGCAGCCAGGCGGCGATACGGTCCTGAACCGCTTCGTAGGGCAGGTCGCGCCCTGGTTCGTGCCGCAGCAACTGCACGATGTGCAGACCGAAGCGCGTGGCGACCGGCGTCGGGTGCAGTTCTCCGGGCGAAAGGGCGCGCAGCGCAGCCTCGAATTCCGGCACGGTGGTGCCGGGTTCAATCAGGCCGAGATCGCCGCCCGTCTCACGGGAGGGGCAGGCGGAGCTGGCGGCGAGCGCCGGGAAGCGCGCCGGGTCGGCGCGCAGCTCGGCGATCATGGAGATGGCTTGCGCTTCCGCCGCGGCGCGGGCTTCCGGCTCCTCCGGACCGGCGGCGAGCAGGATATGGCGGGCCTGCCAGGCTTCCGGGCTGCGCAGGCGGGCCCGGTTTGCCTCGAACCAGCGGCGGCAGGTGGCCTCATCCGCCTCCGGAACCCGGATCTCGGCGGCCGTGAGGGCGGCGCCGGCCGCCGCCTCGTCCGTGACGTCGTGGCCCGGGCGGGGGGCCGCGC
>JAEWCI010000585.1 GCA_023390705.1 Pseudomonadota bacterium | reverse complement strand
ATTCCGACCAGCGGGCTCGGCCCGGATGGCAGCCTGGCTTCGGCCTTCGCCGCGCCGGCGACGCTGGAGGCCCATGCCGCGCTGCTCACCGCTGGCCATGCCGCGGACCGCGCCGCGGCTTCGGCGGCGAAGGCGCAGGCGGCCAGCCTGCGCACCGTGCTGGAAACGCGCTTCGCCAGCCAGTCCGGCGTGGATGTGGATGCCGAGATGGCCGCCATGGTGACGCTGCAGAACGCCTATGCCGCGAATGCCAGGGTGATGGGCACGGTGCAGCAGATGTGGGACGCCCTGCTGGGCATGGTGCGGTAGGGCAGGGGGCCTTCTCATGACGACCATCGGCATGCTCTCCCGCCTCTCCGCCGATGCGGCGCTGCTGCGCGGCCGGATGGAGGTGCTGACGCGCCAGGTGGCCAGCGGCCAGCGCGGCGATGCGCTGGGCGACCTTTCGCCGGCGCTGCCGCGGGCGCTGGACCTGAAGGCGGAAATCGGCCGCCGCGACCTGTACGGCAAGGCGGTGGAGCAGGCGCTGGGCCGCGCCGCGGCGATGCAGCAGGCGCTCTCGCGCCTCACCGCCATCGCGCGGGACTTCGCGGATACCGTGGCGATGCGGCTGGACCCCAACGACCCGCAGGGGGTGACCTTCGCCGCGACCAAGGCGCGGAGCGCCATGGCGGAGGTGGCGGGGCTGCTGAACAGCCGCCATGCCGGGGAATACCTGTTCGGCGGCAGCGACCTGGCGAACCCGCCGGTACCGGACGCGGCGAATATCGCCGGCGGCGGCATGGCGACGCAGATCGCCACCGCCATTACCGGGCTGGGCGGCGGCAATGCGGCGGCGGTGGGGGCGGCGACCAGGGCGGCGGCGCAGAGCGACGCGGCAGGCATCACGCCCTTCTCCGCCTTCCTCTCCGACCCCGCCGCCGGCCTTGCCGAACCGCGCCGCGGCGTGCCGGCCGGTGAAGGCGAGGTCATCCCCTATGGCATCGCCGCCAACCGCAACGCCGCCGCGACCTCGGCCGGGGAGACCACCGGTGGCTGGGCGCGCGACCTGCTGCGCGGACTGGCCAGCATCGCCGCGCTGGGCCCGGCCCAGGCGGCGCAGCCGCAGGACTTCAACGCCCTGCGCGACATCATCCGCAACGGGCTGAAAAGCGCCGAGACCGCGCTGAGCGACGAGGCCGGCGCCCTGGGCGACACCGAGGCTCGGCTGGAGGCGACCCGGCGGCGGCAATCGGACCTCTCGGATGTGCTGCAACAGCAGGTGGCGGACATCCAGGAAGTGGACCTCGCCACGACCATCACGAAGCTGCAGGCAACCCAGGCCGCGCTGCAGGCAAGCTACGCCGCCACCGGGCGGCTGGCCGGCCTCAGCTTGGTGAATTTCCTTCGGTAGCCAGCGGGGGAGCGATGACCGGCAGGGCAGCAGGAACAGGAGTTTCCGCCCCGGAGCGGCATTCCCGCGCGAAGCCGGGCCGGGGCCTTCAGGCCGCGTTAAGCGCCCTGCCGCAGACTGCGACCCGCGGCCGCAAAGCGGCCGGAACGAGGAACCAATATGTCCACGCTGGTGCTTGAACTGCGGCAGGGCGATGTCATGGTCGTCAATGGCGCGCCGATCCGCTTCCGCAACCGCACGCGCATCGAGCTGGCGGCCAAGGCGCGCTTCCTGTTCGGCAAGCAGATCATGCCGCCGGACGCCGCCACCACCCCGGCGCGGCGCATCTATTTCGCGCTGCAGACCGCCTATATCGGCACCGAGGGCGAGCGCGATTCCGGCCTCAGCCTGGCGCGCGACCTGATCGCCGAGTTCCGGGAAGCCACCACCTCCGCCCTGGCGCGGGAGATGCTGCGCCATGCCCTGGAACTGGCCGAGGGCGGGGAGTGCTACCAAGCGCTGAAGCTGGCCCGCCGCGTGATGCGGCACGAGGAGGAGGTGCTGGGCCTGCCGGCCGCCGCCACCGCCCACTCCCTGCCCGGGCTCGACCCGCATGGGTGACGCCGCCTCCGCCGTTCCCGCGCTGCGCCGGGCCCTGACGCCGGGGGTGGAGGAGAAGGCGCTGGCACGCCTGGCCAGGGACCCGCAGATCACCCGCCAATTGGAGCAGTTCAGCCGCGCCGTGTCGCGCGCCACCGATATCAGGGCGGCGCTGCGCGACCCGCGGGTGATGAACGTGCTGCTGCCGGCGCTTGGCATGCCGGATGCGGTGGGGCAGACCGGCCTGGCGATCCGCGCCCTGCTCTCCGACCCGAAGGACAGTAATGGGCTGCTGGCGAAGCTGCCCGACAGGCGCTGGAAATCCGCCGCCGCCACGCTGAACCTGAAGGAGAAGGGGTTGGCCGCGCTGCGCGACCCCGCCGTGCAGGCAAGGCTGGCCGAGGGGCTGCGGCAGGTCACCTGGCAGAAGGGGCTGGACGCCGACCAGCCCGGCATCTCCGACGCCATCTATTTCCAGGAACACGCCGCGGCGGCGAAGTCCGTCTATGACGTGCTGGGCGACCCCATCCTGCGTCGCGTCGTCACCGGCGCGCTGGGCCTGCCGGCGCAGATCGCCATCCAGCCGGTGGAAACCCAGGCGCGGGCGGTGACCAGCAGGCTCGACCTCGCCGGGCTGAAGGATGAGAGACAGGTGCAGAAGCTGATGGAGCGCTATGTGGTGAGTGCCGCGAACTCGGCCACCGCCGGCGGCGCGGGTGCCTCGCTGCCGGGGCTGCTCGCGGGCGGGCTGCTGGTCTGAACCGGCGGCATGGGCGGGCTTTCTCCCGCACCGGTGCCGCCCGTGCCACCGGTGCGGCCGGCCTGGCGATAGGCTTCCAACTCGCGCTGGCTCGGGATAGAGCGGGCGATCTCGCCGCTTTCGTCACGCATTTCCAGCACCACCATGCCAAGCCCGGCATCCAGCCGCAGCCGCGGATTGGGCAGGGCCGGACACGAGGGCGCCGCCGGGGCAGCGGCCTCCGTGGCCCGGTTGGGCGCCGACTGCACGGAAGGCGCGTGCCGGATCGGGGAAATGGGGGCGATGGCGGTCATGGCGGCCTCCTCCCGAATTTACAGATGCACTCCTAACGATCTGTTAACGCCAGCGACGCCGGCAGGGGGCAAACCGGCGCCGCGCGCATTTGACGCTGCGGCGCGGCAGCGTGATCCTGCCCCGTCCCGGACCGGATCGCCCTTGCCCTTCGCCTTCGACAAAGCCTCCGCTCTCGTCCAACTGCGCACCATCACCGTCGCCGCCCTGGGCGGGATGCTGATGCATTTCCTGCATGTGCCGCTGGCCTGGATGATCGGCGCCATGATCGGCGCCGCCCTGCTGTCCTGGTACCTGCCGGTGGACATGCCCCGCTGGGCGCGGCCGACCGGGCTGGTGGCGCTGGGCCTCGCCTTCGGCCAGACCTTCTCCGGCCCGGTGCTGGCGGCGGTTTCCGGCGCTCTGCCGGTGCTGGCGGTGGCTGGACTGCTGGCGATCGGCAGCGGGCTGGCGGTGACGCGGCTGTTCACGAAGCTGGCCGGCACCGATAGCCGCACCGGCTTCTTCTGCGCCGTGCCCGGCGGCATCCTGGTGATGGCGGTGCTGGCGCAGGAGGCCAAGGCCTCGGTCGCCACCGTGACCCTGGCGCAGACCATGCGGGTGCTGGTGGTGGTGCTGACCTTCCCACCGCTGCTCGGCTGGCTGGCGCCGCATGGGCATGACGCCGAATTCATGGCGGTGCCGCCGCCCTTCTGGCTGCCCGGGCTGCTGGGGATGGCGGCGGCGGGGCTGGGGCTGGCCTGGGTGCTGGGCCGCTTCGGCCTGGCGAATCCCTGGATGCTGGGGCCGTGCTTCCTCGGCATCGGCATGGCCGTGCTGGGCTGGCAACTGCCTTCCGGCGTGCCCGGGCCTCTGGTGGATGCCGGCCAGGTGGCGATGGGCGGCACGCTGGGCATGCGGCTGACCCGCAGCTTCCTGCTTTCGTCGCAGCGGCTGGCAATCGCCTCGGTGCTGTCCTCGGCGGCGTTGAGCCTGCTGCTGGCGGTGCTGGCGGTGCTGCTTTCCTGGGCCAGCGGGTTGCCGGTGGTGGCGCTGGTGCTGGGCATGGCGCCGGGCGGCATGCCGGAAATGGCGCTGACGGCGAAGGTGCTGGAATTCGCCGTGCCGCTGGTGCTGGGCTTCCACCTGACGCGGACGGTGATGTGCAATCTGCTGGTCGGGCCGCTCTACCGGCTGGGTCTGCGCATGGGGTGGTTGTAGGCGCGGTGGGAGATGGCCGGGTCTGCGC
>JAEWCI010000023.1 GCA_023390705.1 Pseudomonadota bacterium | reverse complement strand
ATGCCGAGCCGGTGCTGCCGGAACTGCGCCGCGTTGCGGCCGGGCGGGATGCCTCGGGCAGCGGCTGGATCGGGCTGCTGCGGCGGGGCGACCACAGCGTGACGGGCATCGCCGCCCTGCCGCTGCTGCCGCCCTGGCTGGCCCTGCCGCTGATCCTGGGCGTCGCATTGCTGGCTTGGCGGCAGGAGGGGCGCTGAGGGGCGCTCCCGCCCGGGGGAGATGGCCGGGTCAAGCCCGGCCATGGCGAAAGGTGGCGGCACCTTCCCCCGAGTATGCCGCCTACCCCTCCGCCTTCATTGCGCTCTCGTGCCAGCGCCGCAGCAGCAGGTGCTGCACGGCGCCCAGCGCGGCGAAGATGGCGATGCCGCAGGCCGAGATCAGCGCGAGCGCCGCGAACATGCGCGGGATCTTCAACTGGTAGCCGGCTTCCAGGATGCGGAAGGCCAGCCCCGAACCGGTGCCGCCGGCCCCCGCCACGAATTCCGCCACCACGGCGCCGATCAGCGCCAGCCCGCCCGCCACCCGCAGCCCCGCCAGGAAGAAGGGCAGGGCGGAAGGCAGGCGCAGCAGCCACAGCGTCTGCCAGCGCGTCGCGCCATAGAGCCGGAACAGCTCCTGCAAATTGCGGTCGGCGCTGTTCAGCCCCAGCACGGTGTTGGACAGCACCGGGAAGAAGGCGACGATCCAGGCGCAGATCAACAGGGAAAGCGTGACGTCATCCACCCAGATCAGGATCAGCGGCGCAATGGCGACGATGGGCGTCACCTGCAGCACCACCGCATAGGGGAAGAAGGCGCGCTCCACCCAGCGGCTCTGCGCGAAGAGCACGGCCAGCAGCCCGCCCAGCGTCACCGCCGCCAGCAGCGCCAGCAAGGCGATGCGCAAGGTGACGAGCAGCGAGGAACCGAGCAGCGGCCAGTCCTCCACCATCGCCTGCACGATGGCGATGGGCCCCGGCAGCACATAGGGCGGCACCTCCAGCCAGCGCGTCAGCCCTTCCCACAGGCCGAGGATCAGGATGCCGACGATGGCCGGCGCCAGGCGGTCCATGACATGGTCCATCATGCCGCCAGCGCCTCCTCCAGCGCGCGGGAGGCGGTGCCGCACAAGGCGGCATAGGCGGTGGAGGTGCGGAAGCCCGGCGCCCGTGGCACCGGCGCCTCCACCGGCAATTCGGCGGTGATGCGCCCCGGCCGCGCCTTCATCACCACGACGCGGGAGGAAAGATAGACGCTCTCATAGACCGAATGGGTCACGAAGAGCACGGTGATGCGCCGCGCCGCCCAGAGCGCCAGCAGGTCGTCGTTCAGCCGGTGCCGCGTCAGCTCGTCCAGCGCGGCGAAGGGTTCGTCCATCAGCAGCAGGGAAGGGCGCGTCACCAGGGCGCGGGCGATGGAGACGCGCATCCGCATGCCGCCGGAAAGCTCGCGCGGGAAGGCACGCTCGAAGCCGGCTAGGCCGACCGCCGCCAGCGCCTCCGCGGCGCGGGCTTCCTGTTCGGCGCGCGGGGTACCCAGCAGGCGCAGCGGCAGGCGGACATTGGTGAGCGCGTCGGACCAGGGCAGCAGCGTGGCTTCCTGGAAGACGAAGCCGATCTCCCGGCGCGGCGAATGCCCGGGCGCCCATTCCAGCCGGCCCTCGCTGGGCGCGGTGAGGCCGGCGACCAGCCGCAGCAGCGTGGACTTGCCGCAGCCGGAAGGGCCGAGGATGGAGAGGAACTCGCCCTGGCCGATGGCGAGATCGACGCCCGCCAATGCCTCCGTGCCACTGGCGAAGCGCTTGCCGACGCCGTGCAGCGTGACCAGCGGCGGGGCGCCGGGCAGGCTCACGCCTTGCCGATGCCCTTGTTGACGAAGGAGAGGTCGAAGGCCTGGCGCCAGTCCAGCTCGGGCGGCAGCACGCCGACTTCCGCCATCGCCTGGTGGAAGCGCCGCCAGCGCGCCTCGGTCATCGCGCCGATGCCGAGCGTTTCGGCGTCGCCGCTGCGGACGATGCCGGCCTCGTTCATCATGCGCGTGCCATAGGCGATGACCTCGTCCGTCATCTCCGGGTTCTGCGCCTTGATGAGCGCATTCGCCCCGGCGGTGTCGAAGCCGCCCGCCGGGCCCTTGAGATACTGGTCCCAGCCCCGCAGCGAGGCATCGACGAAGCGCTGGATCACCTCCCGCCGCTGTTCCATGGTGCGGCGGCCGATGCTGATGGTGGTGCCGTACACCTCGTAGCCGGCGTCGTGCAGCAGCAGCGTCACCGGCTCCACGCCCATCTGGCGCAGGGAAAACGGCTCACTGCCGAGATAGCCCTGCTGGATGATCTGCTTATCCGCCAGGAAGGGCTGGAGGTTGAAGGTGTAGGGCCGCACCTGGTCGTCGTTCAGCCCGTATTTGCGGCGCAGGAAGGGCCAGGCCGTCACCCGCATCTCGGCGGCGATCAGGATGGGGCGGCCACGCAGCGCTTCGAAGCCCGTCACCCCGGTATCGGGGTGGGCGATCTTCACCGACATGTCCTTCTGGAAGATGGCGGCGATGCAGAGGAAGGGGATGCGTTCCTGCACGAAGTTCAGCGCCACCAGGCTGTTGCCCATGGCCATGTCCACCCGGCCGCCGATCAGCAATTGCGCCGGGTTGATCTGCGGCCCGCCGCTGCGCAGCTCCACCTCCAGCCCCGCCTGGCGGTAGAGGCCGGCGGCCTGGGCCTGGTAGTAGCCGCCATGCTCGGCCTGGGCCCGCCAGTTGGTGACGAAGCTCACCCTGTCCAGCCGCGGCTGGGCGAAGGCGCGCGGGGGCGCGGCGGCCAGCAGCGGGGCACCGGCGCCGAGCAGGCCGAGCGCGGCGCGGCGCGAGACGATGTAGCGTTGCCTGGACATCCTGTTCTCTCCCATGCCGGCGCGGACCATGCCCTGTGGGCAACAGGGTGGCATGGCGGCCGGGTGGCGCAACCCGTTCCTATCCCTTGAACGGCAGGGGCCGCAGCAGCAGGGCGGTGCCCCAGCCCCAGGTGCCGTTCAGGAACGCCGCGCGCAGCCATCTGCGGGTATCGCCTCCCGCCATCAGCGGCATCCCCTTCAGCCAGGCCACCAGGGTGAAGGCGACGAGGGTGGTGACGATGGCCCCGAACAGGAAGCCGGTCAGCAGGTCCGGCCCGCGGCCGCGCCGCAGGATGGCGGCCAGCGCGATGCCCCAGATGCCGCCCCAGAAGGCGGTGGAGATCACCTGCGGCACGCCGAAGGGCGGCACCGGGAGCGTCGCATAGCCCGGCCCGTTACTCCGGCCGATCAGCTCGATCAGCGGCGGGATGGCGTTGCCGAAATGGTGGAGCAGGAAGACGGCGCCCTGGTGGAACACCAGCACCGCGAGAAATCCGGCGATGAAGCCGAAGATGACGGTCTTGCTCATGAATGCCCGATCCTCCTCGTTCCGGCAGCATAAGGCGCGGCGGGGCGGCGGTGCCACTGCCCCGGATCGGTTTCTCCCCCCCTTGCGGGCCCGGCGCCGCCCGCGCACCCTGTGAGCCATCGTTTTCGAGGGGAAATGCCGTGAACGGAGCCGAAAGCCTGGTGCAGACCCTGCTGGACAGCGGGGTGGACGTCTGTTTCGCCAATCCGGGCACCAGCGAGATGCACTTCGTCGCGGCGCTGGACCGCGTTCCCGGCATGAAATGCGTGCTGGGCCTGCAGGAGAACATCGTTACCGGCGCGGCCGACGGCTACTGGCGCATGGCCGGCAAGCCCGCCGCCACCCTGCTGCATTGCGGCCCGGGCCTGGCCAACGGCCTGGCCGGCCTGCACGACGCGCGGCGCGCCCGCTCCGGCATCGTCAACATCCCCGGCGACCAGGCCACCTATCACCGCCCCTTCGACGCCCCGCTGACCGCCGATACCGAAGGCTGGGCCCGCGGCGTCTCCGCCTGGGTGCGCACCTCGATGAGCGCGGCCGAGGTCGGCGCCGATGCCGTCCAGGCGGTGCAGGCGGCGCGCACCTCGCCCGGCCAGATCGCCACGCTGATCCTGCCTTCGGATTCCTCCTGGGGCGAAGGCGGCGTGGTGGCGAAGCCGCTGGCGGTGCCGCCGGTGCCGCAGGCGGACCCGCATGCGGTGCAGCAGGTGGTCCGCGTGCTGCGCGAGAAGAAGAACGTGCTGCTGCTGCTGGGCGGCCTGGCGCTGACCGAGGCCGCCCAGGTCCAGGCCCAGCGCATCGCCGCCGCCACCGGCGCGAGGATGATGTGCGAAGGCTCCAACGCCCGGAACCAGCGCGGCCGCGGCCGCCTGCCGCTGGAGCGCGTGCCCTATGTGGTGGAGCAGGCGACCGAGGCGCTGAAATGGGTGGAGCACCTGGTGCTGGTGAATGCCAAGGCGCCGGTCGGCTTCTTCGGCTACCCCGGCAAGCCCTCCATCCTCTACCCCGCCACCGCCCAGGTGCATGTGCTGACCCGCTACGAGCAGGACGCCGAATCGGCGCTGCGCGCGGTGGCGGAAGGGCTGGGCGCGCCCAAGGCGGCGATGCCGGACCCGGGGCCGCGGCCGGAACGCGCCCGCGGCCCGCTCTCCCCGGAAGGGCTGGCGCGCACCATCGCGGCGTTGATGCCGGAAGAGAGCATCGTGGTGGACGAGACGGTCACCTATGGCCGCGGCTTGTTCCCCCACACCCATGCCGCGCCGCCGCATGACTGGCTGCAGAATTGCGGCGGCGCCATCGGCTACGGCCCGCCGGTGGCGGTGGGCGCCGCGCTCGGCGCCCCGGGGCGGCGGGTGATCGCGGCCCAGGCCGACGGCTCGGCGATGTATACCGTGCAGGCGCTGTGGACCCAGGCACGGGAGAAGCTGCCCATCACCACCCTGCTGCTGTCCAACCGCAAGTATCAGATCCTGCTGGGCGAATACCGCAATGTCGGGGCCAATCCGGGGCGGACGGCGATGGACATGCTGGACCTCGGCAACCCCGATATCGGCTGGGTGCAACTGGCCAACAGCATGGGCGTGGAAGCCGCGCAGGCGACCACGCTGGAAGCCGTTGGCGACCTTATGGAACAATCTTTCGCCAGGCCGGGGCCGTTCCTCATTGAATTGCTGATCTGATCCGCCTGGCGTTCGGACAAGCCCTTCGGGTTCCCGTTTAAGCTTTCTCCCTATTCAGATTTCGGTCACTGTGGGGGGAACCGGGGTAGTGCATTGTGACCTTGCCCGCTGGCCCGCGGCTGTACGCCACTTCGCGTGCGGCCGCGGACCGGGGCGCAGGTCGCAGCGCCCGCACGGCTAGTCTGGGAAGATAATGAACGTAATGCACCAGTCTCCGACGGGCGGGGCCACGAAGCGGCCTGCCGAGCCCGCGGCTACGCCGATCTCGGCGTCGCTGCCGGAGCATCAGGCAGCGGCGATGGCCGATTCGGCGGCGCCGGACCATCTGGAGCCTGAACCGCTGGAGGCGCCACCGCGTGCCCGGTCGCGCCCCTGGCTCTGGGGGCTCCTCGCCCTGGTCCTGGCCGGCGGCGGCTACTGGTTGCTGACGGAGCGGCAGGAACAACCCGCCCGACCGGCCGGCACCACGGCCAGGGAGGGCGGCACGGCCCTGCCCAATGGCGAGTTCCGCCTTTCCGATGCCGAGATGCGGGCGCTGCGGATCGAGCCCATGCACCGCCGCGAATTCCGGGCCGAGCGGGTCGCCGAGGGCCGCATCACCCTGAACGAGGACCGCGCCACCCCGGTCTTCAGCCCCTATAACGGCCGGGTCGTGCGCGCCCTGGCCCGGATGGGGGACCAGGTGCAGGCCGGCGACACGCTGCTGGAGATCGAGACCACCGACCTCGCCGCGGCGGCGAACGACCTGCTTTCGGCGGCGGACAACGCCAACAAGGCCCGCGCCACGCTGGACCAGGCACGGCGGGAGGAAGCCCGCCAGGCCAGCCTCTTCGCCGCCCGCGCCGCCAGCCAGCGGGATGTCGAACAGGCCCGCACCGCCGCCGCCACCGCCGGGGCCGATCTCCGCAGCGCGGAAGCGAGCCTGGCCACGGCGCGGGACAAGCTGCGCGTGCTTGGCCGCAGCCCGGAGCAGATCGCCCGAATCGAGGAGACCCGGCGGGTGGATGCCGTGGTGCCGGTGGTGGCGCCGATCGGCGGGATCGTCACCCAGCGCCGGGTCGGCCCGGGCCAGTGGCTTTCCACCGGCGCCTCCGAGCCGGTCTATACCATCGCCGACCTCTCCACCATGTGGCTGGTCGCCGCGGTGCGGGAAATGGACGCGCCGCTGGTCCGCCCCGGCCAGCCGGTGAAGGTTTCCGTCGGCGCGCTGCCGGGCCGGGTCTTCGACGCGCGCATCACCGCCGTCGGCGCCGGGCTCGACCCTGTCACCCGCCGCATGACCGTCCGGGCCGAGGTGCAGGACCCCGAGCGCCTGCTGAAGCCCGAGATGTTCGCCACCTTCCACATCGCGGTGGGCGAGGCTTCCAGCGGCATCGCCGTGCCGGTGAACGCGGTGATCCATAACGGCCCGGAGGCCAGCGTCTGGGTGGCCCTGCCGGACAACCGCTTCGTCCTGCGCCGCATCCAACCCGGCATCCGCGACGGAGACGTGGTGGAGGTGACCGAGGGGCTGGAAGAGGGCGAGCGCGTGGTCACCGGTGGCGCGCTGTTCATCGACCGGGCGGCCCGCATCGACTGAACCCCATCGCCCGATCCACGGCGCCTGAACCCCCAGGGGCGGGAGACCCGCCCCGGCACGCGACCGGGCAGCACAGCGCGAAGCGGCTGCCCACCCCCTCTCGGGAGAGTATCCGATGCGGCAGATCGTCGCCTTCGCCCTGCAGCGACGCCCGCTGGTCATCCTGCTGTTCTTCGTGTTCATCGTCGCCGGGCTGGTCGGCTTCACCCGGCTGAACATCGAGGCCTATCCGGACCCGGTGCCGCCGCAGGTCGTCATCATCACCCAGAATCCGGGACAGAGCGCCGAGGAGATCGAGCGCTACGTCTCCATCCCGGTCGAGGTGGCGATGGCCGGGCTGCCCAACCTCACCTCCATCCGTTCCACCAGCCTGTTCGGGCTTTCGGACGTGCGGGTGCAGTTCAACTTCAACTTCACCTATGACCAGGCATTGCAGCAGGTGCTGAACCGGCTCGGCCAGCTTGAGGGCCTGCCGGAAGGGGCGGTGCCGCAGATCTCGCCGCTCAGCCCGATCGGCGAGATCATGCGCTACCGCCTGGTCGGGCCGCCCGGCTATTCCCTGACAGACCTCAAGACCCTGCAGGACTGGGTGCTGGACCGCCGCTTCAAGCGGGTGCCCGGGGTGGTGGACGTCACCTCCTTCGGCGGCCTGACGAAGAGCTACAACGTGGTGGTGGACCTGCGCCGCATGGCGGCGCATGGCCTGACCCTGCCGCAGGTGATCCAGTCGGTGCGCGCCGGCAACGCCACGGGCGGCGCCGGCACCGTGCGGATCGGGCCGCAGGCCGCGGTCGTTCAGGGTATCGGCCTGATCCGCGGCACCGACGACCTCTCGAATGTCGTGGTCACGGCGGCCGGGGGCGTGCCGGTGCTGCTTTCCGACATCGCCAGGGTGGAGGTGGGCAACCTGCCGCGCCTCGGCATCGCCGGGCATGAGGATGACGACGACGTGGTGCTGGCCACCGTGCTGATGCGCCGCGGCGAACAGACCCTGCCCACCATCCATGGCGTGCAGGAGGAGGTGGCGCGGATCAATGCCGGCGGCGTCCTGCCGCCCGGCGTGCGGATCGTGCCGCTCTACGACCGTGAGGACCTGGTGAAGGTCACCACCCGCACGGTGGTGCACAACATCATCGAGGGCGTCGCCCTCATCCTCATCATCCAATGGCTGTTCCTGGGCGATTTCCGGGGCGCCCTGGTGGTGGCGGCGACCATCCCCTTCGCCTTCCTCTTCGCCATCCAGCTCATGCTGTTCCGCGGCGAGAGCGCCAACCTGCTCTCCCTCGGCGCGCTGGATTTCGGCCTGCTGGTGGACGCCACCGTCATCATGGTGGAGAACATCTACCGCCACCTGGGGCTGGCACGGGCCAGCGGTGCCCACCGCCTGCACCACCCGCCGGAATCGCGCGGCATCTCCGGCCTCTCCCTCACCGTCCTGCGGGCGGCGGGGGAGGTGGACAAGGCGATCTTCTTCTCGGCGCTGATCATCATCGCGGCCTTCATCCCGCTCTTCACCCTGGGCGGGATCGAGGGCCGCATCTTCGGCCCGATGTCCAAGACCTATGCCTACGCCATCCTCGGCGCGCTGCTGGCCACCTTCACCATCACCCCGGCGCTCGCCGCGGTGCTGCTGCGGGAGGAGTCCAGCGAACGCGACACGCCGGTGGTGCGCGCCTGCCGCTGGGCGCACGACCGCCTCTATGCCATGGCGATGCGCATGCGGGCTGCCTGCCTGGCGGTGGCCGCCACCATGCTGGTCGGCGCCATGCTGCTGCTCTCCACTCTCGGCGCCGAATTCCTGCCGACGCTGGAGGAAGGCAATCTCTGGGTGCGCGCCACCATGCCGGGCACCATCTCGCTGGAGGAAGGCAACGCCACGGTCAACCGCATCCGTCGCACCCTGCAGGAATTCCCGGAGGTGATCACCGCCACCAGCCAGCAGGGCAGGCCGGATGACGGCACCGACAGCGCCGGCTTCTTCAACGCCGAATTCTTCCTGCCGCTGCGCCCGCCGCAGGAATGGACCACCGCGCGTCACCGTGACGGGCTGGTCCATGCCATGCAGGAAAGATTGTCGCGCGAGTTCATCGGCATCGAATTCGCCTATGCCCAGGCGATCAGCGACAACGTCCAGGAAGCCGCCTCCGGCGTGAAGGGCGCGAACGCCATCAAGATCTATGGGCCGGAGCTCGACATCATCGCCCGCATCGCGGAGGAGGTCCGCCGGGTTGTGGCGCGGGTGCCGGGCGTGGCCGACCTCGCGGTCTTCCCGGCGCTCGGCCAGCCCACGGTCGCCATCAGCATAGACCGCGCCCGGGCCGCCCGCTTCGGGCTTTCGGTGGACGACATCAACCAGGTGATCCAGGCCGCCATTGGCGGGCGGGAGGCAGGGCGGCTCTACGAGCCGGGCGGCGACCGCAATTTCCCCGTGATGGTGCGGATGGACGCGCCCTATCGCGACAGCCTGGAGGCGATCAACCGCCTGCCGGTCGGCGGCAGCCAGGGCGCCACGCTGCAGGATGTGGCGACGGTACGCCTGGTCACCGGCCCCAGCTACATCTACCGCGAGGATGCCAGCCGCTACCTGCCCATCCGCTTCTCCGTACGTGGCCGCGACCCGGCGAGCACGGTGGCGGAGGCGCAGCGCCTGGTGGCGCAGGAAGTCACCCTGCCGCCCGGCTACCGGCTGGACTGGCTGGGCGAATTCCGCAACCTGCAGGAAGCGGTGCATCGCCTGACAACCGTGGTGCCGGTGGCGCTGGCGCTGATCCTGGTGCTGCTCTACGTGCAGTTCAACACGCTGCGGGAGACGCTGCTGGTCTTCGCCATCGTGCCGATGTCCCTCATCGGCGGGGTGCTGGCCCTGGCGGTGGCCGGGCTGAATTTCAGCGTGCCGGCGGCGATCGGCTTCCTGGCGCTGTTCGGCATCACGGTGATGGAGGGGATCATCCTGCTCTCCCACTTCAACCATCTGCGCGCCGGCGGAATGGCCTGGCGCCTGGCGCTGGACCAGGCGGGGATGGACCGGCTGCGGCCGGTGATGATGACCTGCTTCGCCAGCTTCTGCGGGCTGCTGCCGATGGCGCTGGCCACCGGCATCGGCGCCGATGTGCAGAAGCCGCTGGCCCTGGTGGTGGTGGGCGGCATCGGGCTGGTGCCGATCTACATCCTGGTGGTGTTCCCGGCGATGATCGACCTGTTTGGCCGCCCGCGCCGCCTGCGCCAGGCGGATGCGGCGGCGACCCAGAATGGGGTGACCGCGTGACCATGCTGTTCCGCTCCGCCCTCCTTGCCGG
>JAEWCI010000607.1 GCA_023390705.1 Pseudomonadota bacterium | reverse complement strand
GCGCGGTCTTCGTCCCGAAGCCGTCGCAGCGGCTGCTCGGCATCCGCACCGCCCTGGCCGAGCTGGTCGAGGCGGCGCCGCGCGTGCAACTGGTCGGCCGCGTGGTGCCCGACCCCAACGCCACCGGCCGGGTGCAGCCGAGCCAGGCCGGGCGGATCGAACCGGAGGAGGCCGGCGGCCTGCCGGTGCTGGGCCAGCGGGTGGAGAAGGGCCAGGTGCTCGCCTGGGTCGCACCCATCTACAGCGCCGCGGAACGGGGGCAATTGCAGCAGAACGCCGCGGATCTCGATGCGCAGATCGCGGTGGCCGAGGCGCGCGTCGCCCGCCTTTCTCGCCTGCAGGGCTCCGTCGCGGACCGCGACATCCAGGATGCCCGCACCGAATTGCAGGGCCTCCGCCAGCGCCGTGCCGCGATCAATCCCGCCATTGTCGGCCGCGAACCGCTGCGCGCGCCGGTTTCCGGCATCATCTCGACCGTCGCGGCGGCGGTCGGCCAGGTGGTGGACGCGCGCGAGACGGTCTTCGAGGTCGTGGACCCGACCCGGCTCTGGGTGGAGGCGGTCGCCTTCGATCCCGCCACGGC
Organism: Pseudomonadota bacterium; assembly: GCA_023390705.1. Lineage (GTDB taxonomy): Bacteria > Pseudomonadota > Alphaproteobacteria > Acetobacterales > Acetobacteraceae > JAEWCI01. Next base: position 6,312 of record JAEWCI010000607.1, on the reverse strand, counting down.
CTTCGGCCCCATCGCCGCCGCCAGCGCCACCGGCCCGGGCGGTGAGGGTTTGGCCCTGGAATTCGTCGGCCGTGGCCTGGCCGTGCGGCAGCAGGCGGTGCCGCTGAACTTCCGCATCCAGGACCCGCCGCCCGGCCTTGCCGTCGGGGTGCCGGTCACCGTGGCGGTGGAAGCCGGCGCGCGCCGCGTGAGGGGGATCGTGCTGCCGGCCGCCGCCCTGGTGCGCCCGGCCGAGGGCCCGCCCGTGGTCTATGAGCACTCGGCGCCGGAGCGCTTCGTCCCCCGCCAGGTCCGGGCGGAGCCGCTGGATGGCGCCCGCGTGCTGGTCGCGGCCGGGCTGGAGCCGCAAGCGCGCGTGGTGGTGCGGGCCGCCGGCCTGATCGCGCAGGTCCGCTAGGGGGAACAGGGCCAATGCTGTTCAACCTCATCGTCTCGGCCAGCCTGCGCAACCGGCTGCTGGTGCTGGCCGCGGCGCTGCTGGTCGCCGGCTACGGCGCCTTCATGCTGCCGCGCATCCCGGTGGATGTGTTCCCGGACCTCAACCGGCCGACCGTCACCCTGATGACCGAGGCGGAGGGGCTGGCGCCGGAGGAGGTGGAGCAGCTCGTCACCTTCCCGCTGGAGACGGCGATGAACGGCATGCCGGGCGTGACGCGCGTGCGCTCCGTCTCCGGCGTCGGGCTTTCCATCGTCTATGTCGAATTCGCCTGGGGCACCGATATCTGGCGCAACCGCCAGCAGGCGGCCGAGCGGCTGGCCCTGGTGCGGGACCGGCTGCCCGCGGGGGTGGCGCCGCAGATGGCGCCGGTCAGCTCCATCATGGGCGAGATCATGCTGGTGGGCATGACCGGTGAGGGCGTGACCCCCATGGACCTGCGCGACCTTGCCGACTGGGTGGTGCGGCCGCGGCTGCTGACCATCCCCGGCATCTCCCAGGTGATCCCCATCGGCGGCGAGGTGCGGCAGTACCGCGTGGTGCCCGATCTCGCCCGGCTGCTCGCCCTCGGCGTCGGCAACGAGCAGCTTGCCGCGGCGCTGCGCCAATTCGGCACCAATACCGGCGGCGGCTATGTGGACCAGGCCGGGCGGGAATACCTGATCCGCAACATCGGCCGCACCACGCGGCTGGAGGATCTGCGCAATGCCGTGGTGGACTGGCGGGCGGGCCAGCCCATCCTGCTGCGCCAGGTCGCCGAGGTGGATTTCGCGCCCCGCTTCCGCCGCGGCGACGCCGGGCTGGATGGCGGCCCGGCGGTGATCCTCTCGGTCCAGAAGCAGCCCGGCGCCGATACCGTCGCCCTGACCCGGGAAGTGGAGCGGGCGCTGGCCGAGCTGCAATCCGCCATGCCGCCCGGCGTGGGGACGGACCGGCTCCAGTTCCGTCAGGCCGACTTCATCGAGACTTCGATCCGCAATGTCGAGCAGGTACTGGTCGAGGCGCTGGTGGTGGTGGGGCTGGTGCTCTTCGCCTTCCTGCTGAACATCCGCACCACGGCCATCTCGCTGCTCGCCATCCCGCTCTCGGTGCTGGTGACGGCGCTGGTCTTCAGCGCCCTCGGCCTCTCGATCAACACCATGACGCTGGGCGGCCTCGCCATCGCGGTGGGCGAGCTGGTGGACGACGCGGTGGTGGATGTGGAGAACATCCTGCGCCGCCTGAAGGAGAACCGGGAGCGCCCGGAGCCCCTGCCGGTGCTGCGGGTGATCGCCACGGCCAGCCAGGAGGTGCGCTCGGGCATCGTCTATGCGACGATGATCGTGGTGCTGGTCTTCGTGCCGCTCTTCGCCCTCTCCGGCATCGAGGGGCGGCTCTTCGCCCCGCTCGGCATCGCCTATGTCGTCTCCATCCTGGCCTCGCTGCTGGTTTCCGTCACTGTCACGCCGGTGCTCTGCTCCTTCCTGCTGCCGCGCATGCGGCGGCTCGGCCATGGCGATGGCTGGCTGCTGCGGCAACTGAAGGCGGGGCAGGAACGGCTGCTGCTATGGGCCTTCCGGCGTCCCCGGCTGATCTATGGCGTGGCCGGCGCCGCGGTGCTGGCCTCCCTGGCGGCCGTCCCCCTGCTGCCTCGCAGCTTCCTGCCGCCCTTCAACGAGGGCACGTTGACCATCAACGTCACCTACCGCCCGGGTATCTCGCTCGCCGAGAGCAGCGCCCTCGGCTCTGCCGCGGAGCGGCTCTTGCTCCAGGTGCCGGAGGTGAAGGGCGTTGGGCGGCGCACCGGCCGGGCCGAGCTGGATGAGCACGCCGAGGGCGTGCACTCCACCGAGATCGACGCCGATCTCCGCCCGGGCCGCCCGCGCGCCGAGGTGCTGGCCGATATCCGGAACCGTCTTGCGGTGCTGCCCGCCGCCATCAATATCGGGCAGCCCATTGGCCATCGCCTGGACCACATGCTCTCCGGGGTGCGGGCGCAGATCGCCCTGAAGATCTACGGCGACGACCTCGATACGCTGATCGCCCTGGCGGAGCGGCTGCGCGGCCATCTGGAGGCCGAGGTTCCGGGCCTCGCCGACCTGCAGGTGGAGCGGGTGGTCCGCATCCCGCAGCTTCGCGTCGCGGTGGACCGGGAGCGGGCGGCGCTCTACGGCGTCTCCGCCGCGCAACTCACCGGGACGCTGCAGACGCTGACCGGCGGCCAGGTGGTCAGCCAGGTGCTCGACGGCCCGCGCCGGGTGGATGTGGTCCTGCGGCTGCGCGACGAGGACCGCACGAGCGCCGCGCTGGCCGCGGCGCTGGTCGAGACCCCGGGTGGCCGGGTGCCGCTCTCCCTGCTCGCCCGGGTCGAGGAGGCGGACGGGCCGAACCAGATCCTGCGGGAGAATGCGCGCCGCCGCATCGTGGTGCTGGCCAACACCGATGGCCGCGCCGATCCCGGGGCGGTGGTGGACCGCATCCGCACGGTGCTGGCGCAGGAAAACCTGCCGCGCGGCTATTCCACGGCGCTGGAGGGCAGCTTCCAGGCGCAGGAGGAGGCGAGCCGCACGATCGCGGTGCTCTTCCTCGTCTCGCTTTCGCTGATCTTCGTCGTCCTCTACTCGCGCTATCGTTCGGCGGTGCTCGCCCTGGTCATCATGGGCAATGTGCCGCTGGCGCTCATCGGTGCCGTGGCCGCGCTGTGGATCGCGGGGCAGCCGCTCTCGGTGGCATCGCTGGTCGGCTTCGTCACCCTGACCGGCATCGCCACCCGCAACGGCATCCTGAAGGTCAGCCACTACCTCAACCTCGCGCTGCTGGAGGGCGAGCGCTGGGGCCTGGCCCTGGTGCTGCGCGGCAGCCGGGAGCGGCTGGCGCCGGTGCTGATGACCGCCCTCTCGGCCGGGCTCGCGCTGGTGCCGCTGCTGGTCGGCGCCGATGCGCCGGGCAAGGAAATCCTGCACCCGGTCGCGGTGACGATCTTCGGCGGGTTGGTCAGCGCCACGCTGCTCGATACCGTCCTGACGCCACTGCTCTTCCACCGACTCGGCCGCCCGGCGCTGGAGCGCCTGCTGCGGCACCGGGCTTCCACCATGCCGGCCGGGCATCCGGCCGAGGCCTTTTGACCAGGGGAACCATTGCCATGACCCGTCGCCGTCACCTTCTCGCCCTGCTCGCTGCGGCCGCAGCGCTGCCGGCCGGCGCCGCCCGCGCACATCTCCCGGCCGGCGCGCGCGGCTCCAATGGCGGCCAGGTGCAGGATCTCGGCCCCTATCACGGCGAACTGGTGGTGCGGGACGGCGAGTTGACGCTGTACATCTTCGACCACCGCGACCAGCGGGTGGATGCCCGCCGGGCGAGCGGCTCGGCCATCCTGCTCGCCGAAGGGCGGCAGCACACCCTGCCCTTCGAGCCGAGGCCGGATGGCAGCGCGCTGGTAGCGCGGGGCGAGTTCAAAGCCGCGCCCGGCCTCAGGGTCGTCGTCCAGCTCGTGCCCGGCCCGGGGATCGCGCGGGTCCAGGCGCGTTACACCCCGGCTGGGTGAGAGGTCATGCCATGATCCGCGGGCGCCGGCGGGGGGACGGAGCGTGACCGAGGCCAGGCCCGCCTCTGGCAGCGGCACGGCTGCCGCCCGCCGCGCCGGGCTCGATCCCGAGGCGCATATCCTCGTCGTCGAGGACGATGGGGAGATGCGCCACCTCATCGCGCGCTTCCTGGCCGAGAACGGCTTCCGCGTGACCGGGGCGCGCGACGGGCGGGAGATGTGGGAGACACTGGAGAACGCGCCGGTGGATCTGGTCCTGCTCGACGTGATGCTGCCGGGGCGGTCCGGCTTCGATCTCTGCCGCGAGCTGCGCGCCCGGCTGGGGCCGGTGCTGCCGGTGCTGATGCTGACCGCCAAGGGTGAGGAGGCCGACCGCGTCCTCGGCCTGGAACTCGGCGCCGATGACTACATCCCGAAGCCCTTTGGCCGGCGGGAATTGCTCGCGCGCATCCGCGCCGCGCTGCGCCGCGCCCAGGCGCCCCGGAGCATGGAGGAGCCCGCCGCCGGCCGCGGGCGCCTGCTCGGCTTCGCCGGCTGGATGCTGGACACGGCGCGGCGGGAACTTGCCTCCCCATCCGGCACCGTGGTGGACCTTTCAGGCGGCGAATATGACCTGCTGCTCGCCTTCGTCGAGCATCCGCAGCGCGTCCTCTCACGCGACCAGTTGCTGGAACTGGCGCAGAACCGCCTGGCCGAACCCTTCGACCGCACCGTGGATGTCCAGGTGAGCCGGCTGCGGCGCAAGATCGAGCCGGACGAGGCCAGCCCGACCATCATCAAGACGGTGCGCGGCGCCGGCTACATGTTCGTCCCCAGGGTGGAACGGCGGTGATGGGGGCGCTGGGCCGCCTGCTCGCGCGGCTGCTGCCGGACAGCCTGGCCGGCCGCACCACGCTGGTCCTGCTGGTCGGTCTCTCCGCCTTCCATATCGGCAGCCTCTGGCTGCATGAGCGGACCGAGCACAGCGCCGCCGCCGAGGCGCGGCAGGAGCAGGTGGCCGAGCGGCTGGCCGCCGCCGAGCGCGCCCTGGCCGCGCAGCCGGAGGCGGCACGCGACGCCACCGCCCATGCCCTCTCCTCGCCGGCGCTGGAACTTCATTGGAGCCCGGTTGCGGCCCTGCGCAACGGCAGCGCCGACCCCGAGCTCGAACCGCTGCGGAACCGTCTGCTGCGACTCGTGCCGGAGCCGGGAGTGCTGCGCCTGGGCTATGCCGAGGAAGGGCCGGTCGCCACCGGACACATGGTCATTGGCGCCATGGCACTGCCGGACGGATCCTGGCTGAACTTCGCCACCCCGGTCTTCCACGGCACGGCCGCGACGGTCGGGGCGGGCCATAGCTCGCTGCTGTCGCTCAGCGCCATGGCGCTTGGCATCATCCTCGCCTCGGTGCTGGTGGTGCGCTGGATCACCCGGCCGCTGCGGCGCCTGGCCGAGGCCGCCGACCGCTTCGGCCGCGAGCCCGACCCGGTGCCCATGCCCGAGGACGGCCCGCGCGAGGTCCGCCACGCCGCCCGCGCCTTCAACGCCATGCAGGCCCGCATCCACCGGCTGGTCGAGGACCGCACCCAGGCCCTTGCCGCGGTCAGCCACGACCTGCGCACGCCGATCACCCGGCTGCGCCTGCGCGCGGGCTTTGTCGAGGACCCGGAGGCGCAGGCGCGGATAGATGCCGACCTGGACGAGATGGAGGCCATGGTCGCCGCTACCCTGGCCTATCTCCGTGGCGAGCAGGAGACCGAGGCGCCCAAGCTCGCCGATGTCGCGGCCATGCTGCAGACATTGGTGACAGACGCGGCCGATGCCGGCCGGCGTGCCAGCTATGACGGGCCGGCCCATGCCGACCTCCTCTGCCGGCCGCTCGCGCTCAAGCGCGCCCTCTCCAACCTTGTCGAGAATGCGCTCACCTACGGCGGTGCCGCCCGCGTATCCCTGCGGGAGGACGCCGGATCGCTCCGCATCGCCGTCGAGGATGAGGGCCCGGGCATCCCGGAGAGCGAGTTGCAGCGGGTCTTCGAGCCGTTCCGCCGGCTCGAGGCTTCGCGCAACCGGGCCACGGGCGGCGTCGGCCTCGGGCTCACCATCGCCCGCCGGGCGATCGAGGCCGAAGGCGGCAGGCTGGTGCTGGCGAACCGACCGGGCGGCGGCCTCACCGCCATGGTGACCCTGCCATGCGATGCCGCAAGCGTCGCGATCGAGAGACCATTGATGCAGGACAAGGGCCGCGCGGCACGAAGTGGCGGAGCATGGCGCGGCCTGCGCCTGCTTGCGCGATCGGCACCGGTGATCACCCGGAAACGGAGGACAGCATGAACGCGATCGGCCGCAGCATGACGGGCGCCGCCCTGGCCATCGC
>JAEWCI010000561.1 GCA_023390705.1 Pseudomonadota bacterium | reverse complement strand
GGGCCCCCCACCCCCCCGCCCCCCCCCAGCAGGTGCTGGGTTTCCTCGACCGAGGCGGGGAGGGTCACAGGAACATCAGGGCCAGGATGATGAGCATGAGCACGCCGCCGATCCAGAATTGCAGCGGCAGGCCCAGGGGCTCCATCGCGAACAGCAAACGCATCGGGCGGAAATCCTCCACCCGGGAGGGCGGTGGCGAGAGTTCCGCGCCATGGGCGGCATCCAACTCGCCGGTCACCGGCGGCACGCCATGATGGGTGACGGGGCTGGTCTTCAACCGCTCCGGGTCGCCGAGATATTCGGTATCGGTGCCGGGAACGGGGGTCATGCGGGTGTCGGCCATCGCCGGGGCTCCTTCGCTGGAGCCCGTTTCAACCGGCGCCCCAGGGGTCAGTTGCGCGGCGAAGCGGGTGAAGAACTGGTCCGCCATCTGCTTGGCCGTGCTGTCGATCAGCCGGGCGCCGAGCTGGGCGATCTTGCCGCCGACCTGCGCCTTCACATTGTAGGTGAGCAGCGTCTCGGAAGGCGCGGTTTCCTCCAGCGCCACATCGGCGCCGCCCTTGGCGAAGCCCATGGCGCCGCCGCTGCCCTCTCCGGAAATGGTGTAGCTGGCCGGCGGGTTCAGGTTCTCCAGCCGCACCTTGCCGCTGAAGCGGGCGGACATCGGGCCGAGCTTCACCGCCACCCTGGCCTGGAAGCCGCCGTCGTGCAGGTGCTCGATGGATTCACAGCCGGGAATGGAGGCCCGCAGCACCTCCGGGTCGTTGAGCGCTTCCCAGACACGTTGGCGGGAGGCGGGAATCCGCCGCTCACCGGTCATTTCCATGCCATCGACTCCCGTTCTTGGCGGCGAACTTAGGGGGTGGGGAGGAGCAGGGGAACCCCCGCGGGCTTGCGGGGCGCGCCGGGATGTTGTGTCTGGGGACAATGGGGATTCCGCAACTTCTTGGTTTCTCAGTCCTGCTGGCCCTGGGCCCGGGCGTGGCGCAGGCCGCCCCGGCGGTGGCCGGCGCGCTGCCACTCTGGTGGGGGCTGCCCTTCGCGCTGCTGCTGCTGTCCATCGCGCTGGGGCCGATGCTGTTCGGGCATCTCTGGCACAGGGGCATGGCATTCTTCGCCCTGGGCTTCGTGCTGTCCCTGCTGCTGCCATGGGCGGCGCTGCACGGGGCGGGGGCGGCGCTCGGCATGGTCTGGCATTCGCTTCTGCTGGAATACCTGCCCTTCGTCGCTCTGATCTTCGCCCTGTTCAGCACCGGCAGCGGCATCGTGGTGCAGGGCGGGCCCTGGGGCACGCCGGCGGGCAACACGGCGCTGCTTGCCATCGGCACCGTGCTGGCCAGCCTGATGGGCACCACCGGCGCCGCCATGGTGCTGATCCATCCCCTGCTGCGCGCCAATGCGCATCGGCGCCGCAAGGTGCATGTGGGGGTCTTCTTCATCCTGCTGGTGGCCAATGTCGGCGGCAGCCTGACGCCGCTGGGCGACCCGCCGCTCTTCATGGGCTTCCTGCGCGGCGTGCCCTTCTTCTGGCCGACCCTGAACCTGCTGCCGCCCATGGCGCTGGTGGCCGGTCTGCTGCTGGCGGTGTTCTGGCTGCTCGACCGCCGGCTTTCCCGCCACGACCCGCCGCCACCCGAGCGCCTGCCGCTGCGGCTGAAGGGCAGGGCCAATATCGGCCTGCTGGCCGCCATCGTCGCCGTGGTGCTGATGCAGGGCGTCTGGCAGCCGGGCGAGGTTGATATCCTTGGCCAGCATATCGGGCTGCAGGGCCTCCTCGGCATGCTGCTGCTCGTCGTCATCGGCCTGATCTCGCTACGGATCACGCCGCAGGCGAACCGCGAGGCCAACCTGTTCAGCTGGGCCCCTTTCCAGGAGGTCGCGATCCTCTTCGCCGCCATCTTCATCACCATGGCGCCCGTGGTCGCCATGCTGCGCCAGGGCATGGCCGGCCCCTTCGCCCCCTTGCTGGCGCTGACCGCAGGGGCGGACGGGGCACCTGATCCGGTGGCCTATTTCTGGCTGACCGGCGCGCTTTCGGCCTTTCTCGACAACGCGCCGACCTATCTGGTCTTCTTCGAGATGGCCGGCGGCGACCCCGCCCGGCTGACCGGCGAGTTCTCCCGCAGCCTGGTGGCGATCTCCTGCGGGGCGGTCTTCATGGGGGCCATCACCTATATCGGCAACGCGCCGAATTTCATGGTCCGCGCGGTGGCGGAACACCGCGGGGTGAGGATGCCGGGCTTCATCGGCTATATGGGCTGGAGCCTGCTCTTCCTGGTGCCGGTGCTGCTGCTGGTGACGCTGGTCTTCTTCGCCTGAAGGCCGGGCCCGGGCGGCGCGGGGGGTGCCCGGCGGCCCGATCTTGGGCTATGCCGCCCGGGCATTCGCCACCCTGCTGCCAACCACCTGCTTCCGAGGAGGGGCCCATGCCCTATGTGATCGGCGCCGATCTGCCTGAGGAACCGGCCGGCCACCGCTTCCGTAAGCTGCTGGAAAGCCCCAACATCCTGCAGATGCCGGGCGCCCATAACGGCATGGCCGGGCTGCTGGCCAAGCGCGCCGGCTTCTCCGCCCTCTATCTCTCCGGCGCGGCGATGACCCTTTCCATGGGCATCCCCGACCTGGGCATGATCACGGTGGACGAGGTCGCCTTCCATATCCGCACCATCACCCGCGCCACCGGCCTGCCGCTGCTGGTGGACGGCGACACCGGCTATGGCGAGGCGCTCAACGTCATGCACATGGTCCGCAGCTTCGAGGACGCCGGCGCCGCCGCCGTCCATCTGGAGGACCAGTTGCTGCCGAAGAAGTGCGGCCACCTGAACGACAAGAAGATCGCCGACGCGCATGACATGGCCGCAAAGGTGGCCGCGGCGCGCAAGGCCCGCCGGCACCTCTACATCATCGCCCGCACCGATGCCGCCGCCAGCGAGGGCATTGATGGCGCGCTGGCGCGGGCGAAGCTCTACCTGGAAGCCGGCGCCGACGCGATCTTCCCCGAGGCGCTGAACAGCCGCGAGCATTTCGAGACCTTCGCCCGCCGCATCCGCGCCGAGGGCTACCCGGATGTGAAGCTGCTGGCCAACATGACGGAATTCGGCCGCACGCCCTTCTACACCGCCCAGGAATTCCAGGAGATGGGCTACCAGATGGTGATCTGGCCCGTCTCCGCCGCGCGCGTCGCCAACAAGGCGATGGAGAAGCTCTATGCCTCGATCCGCGAGGATGGCGGCACCCACCGCCAGGTGGACAACATGCAGACCCGCGCGGAGCTGTACGACGTCATCAACCTGGCAGCCTATGAGGCGCTGGATTCCAGCCTGATCGCGACTGTCGTCCCGCAAGCCATGCCGCAGCGGCGCTGAGCGGGAGATGTCCAACGGCCAGTTGGATGCGCTGGTGGCGCGGGCGGCGGCGGCCGGCCCGGCGCTGCCCTGCGCCGTGGTGCACCCCTGCGA
>JAEWCI010000494.1 GCA_023390705.1 Pseudomonadota bacterium | reverse complement strand
GGCTACCCCCGCCGCGCCGCCGGGCTTCCGGGCCGCCAGCCACGCTGTTCCCGTGGCGCCCGGGCGGTCCTATCCTGTCGCCGGGAACGCCAGAGGAGGCAGCCATGCCGGAAAGCAGCAATCCCGGGCCGGAGGCCTGCATCATCGGCTGGGCACATTCGCCCTTCGGCCGGCTTGAGGAGCCCGACCTCGAAGCACTGATGGCCCGCGTCGCCCGCGCCGCCATCGAGGATGCCGGAATCAGCCCGGCCGAAGTGGATGCCGGATTCGTCGGCGTCTTCGGGGAGGGCTTCACCAACCAGGGCTTCCCCGCCTCGCTCGTCCTGCAATCGGTGCCGGAACTGCGCTTCAGGCCCATCACGCGCTTCGAGAATGCCTGCGCCACCGGCAGCGCCGCCATCCACGGCGCGCTGGATTTCCTGGCGGCGAAGCGCGGCCGCTTCGCTCTGGTGGTCGGTGCCGAGAAGATGACGGCGACCCCGGGCCCGCAGATCGGTGAGATCCTGCTGAATGCCAGCTACCGCCGCACGGAGCAGGGGATCGAGGGTGGTTTCGCCGGGGTCTTCGGCCGGATCGCCGAGGCTTATTTCCAGCGCCATGGCGACCAGTCCGACGCCCTGGCGGCGATCGCCGCCAAGAACCACCGGAACGGCGTGGACAACCCCTATGCGCAGATGCGCAAGGACCTGGGCTACGATTTCTGCCGCGCGGCGGGGGAGACAAACCCCTTCGTCGCCGGCCCGCTGAAGCGCACCGACTGCTCCCTCGTCTCCGACGGCGCCGCCGCCCTGGTCATCACCGATGCCGAGACGGCGAAGGCGATGCAGAAGGCGGTGCGCTTCCGCGCCGCGGTGCATGTGCAGGACTTCCTGCCGATCGCCTCCCGCGACGTGATCCGCTTCGAGGGGCCGAAGGAAGCCTGGGCGCGGGCGCTGACCCAGGCCGGACTCGGCGCCGTCACCGACCTCTCCTTCGTCGAGACGCATGACTGCTTCACCATCGCCGAGCTGATCGAATACGAGGCGATGGGGCTGACGCCGGAAGGCCAGGGCGCCCGCGCCGTGCTGGAAGGCTGGACGGCGGCCGATGGCAGGCTGCCGGTCAACCGCTCCGGCGGGCTGAAATCCAAGGGCCACCCGATCGGCGCCACCGGCATCTCCATGCATGTGCTGACTGCCATGCAGCTCACCGGCAGCGCCGGTGCCATGCAGCTTCCGAAGGCGGAGCTGGGCGGCGTCTTCAACATGGGCGGCGCCGCCGTGGCGAATTACGTCAGCATCCTGGAACGGGTGGGGGAGGGCGATCCCCGCCCGGGTGGCGCCACCCGGGTGGGGCCCTTACCCGTCTTATCCTGCCGGCCGGTTCACGGCTCCGGGCCATGCGGCCCCCCCTGCCGACCGGGTGGCTCAGGCCGGCAGCAGGACGAGGGCGGCGGCCTGGGCGGCGATGCCCTCGCCGCGGCCGGTGAAGCCCAGCCTTTCGGTAGTGGTGGCCTTCACCCCGACCCGGTCCGGCGGCACGCCGAGCAACTCGGCCAGACGGGCCTGCATGGCATCCCGGTGCGGGCCGATGCGCGGCTTCTCGCAGAGCAGGGTGACGTCGCAATTGGCCAGCACCCCGCCGCGGGCAGCGATGCGGGAGGCGGCGTGGCGGAGGAATTGCGCGCTGTCGGCATCCTTCCAGCGCATCTCGCTGGGTGGGAAGTGCCGGCCGATATCGCCTTCCGCCAGGGCGCCGTAGATGGCGTCGCACAGGGCATGGATGCCGACATCCGCATCCGAATGGCCCGCCAGGCCGAATTCGCAGGGCACCGTCACGCCGCAGAGCACCATCGGCCGGCCGGCCTCGATGCGGTGGACGTCGAATCCGGTGCCGATACGGGGCAGCAGGCGGGACATCAGCATGGCCTCCACCCGGGCAAGGTCTTCCGGGAAGGTGATCTTGATATTGGTTTCGGAGCCTTCGACCAGCGCCACCGCCTGGCCGGCGGCTTCCAGAAGCTGGGCGTCGTCGGTCGCCTCGGCAATCGCCGCGCGGTGGGCGGCGAGCAGCGGGCCGAAGCGGAAGGCCTGCGGGGTCTGGGCGCGGAACAGCCCGGCCCGCGGCACGGTGGCCAGGATGCGCCCCGACTCGCCCTGCTTCAGCGTATCGGCCACCGGCTGGGCCGGGATGGCGCCTGGTGCCTGTTCAAGCGCCCGCAACAGCCGGGCGACACTGCCCGGGGGCAGCACCGGTCGGGCGGCGTCATGCACCAGGACGGTTTCGGGAGGGCTCGGCAGGGCGGCCAGGGCTTCCAGCCCGGCGCGGACGCTGGCCTGCCGGGTCGCGCCACCGGCCACCGGGGGGAGGAGGGGCAATCCTTCCAGCAGGGCGGCGATGCGGGCCTCCTCGCCCGCCGGGCAGACCGGCTGAATGGCGGATACCAGTCCGCCGGCGAGCAGCGCCTCGGCCGCGTGGCGGAGCACCGGGCGGCCAAGGAGGGGAAGATACTGCTTCGGCACCGCGGCGCCGAAGCGGCTGCCACTGCCCGCAGCCATCAGGAGAGCGATGGTCGTCATGCGGCGCGACCCTAGAGCAGATCGCGACAAGGCGAAAATCGCCCGGCGGCATGTCTCCGCCGCGCCTGCCACCGGGTTGCAGGGCAGGGGTGGGAATCGATATTGCAGCGCAGCATGAGCATTTTAGGGGCTGGAGGCTGGAAGGATATGTGGCGCTTTCCTGGGCTTTTGCTGCGCGTTTCGATTGCCGCCGAACATCGATTCGCCTAGTTTGCCCAAATCATGAGCATTGCATCGCCTGATCCGGCATCAGACAGCTTCCCGCGCCTCCGTCCCGTGATGATCGGCCCGGTCCGGGTTGATGTGCCGGTCTGGCTGGCGCCGATGTCCGGTGTCACGGACCTGCCCTTCCGCCGGCTCGCCCGGGTCCAGGGCACCGGCATGGTGGTGAGCGAGATGATCGCCAGCCAGGCCATGGTGCGGGAGAACCGCCAGACCCTGAAGATGGCCGAGGTGGACGGCTTCGGCGCGCCCTCCGCGGTGCAGCTTGCCGGCTGCGACCCGGTGGTGATGGCCGAGGCCGCGAAGCTGGCGGTGGACCGCGGCGCCGCCCTGGTGGACATCAATTTCGGCTGCCCGGTGAAGAAGGTGGCGGTTGGCCAGCAGGCCGGCAGCGCCCTGATGCGCGACGAGGTGCAGGCCGGCCGCATCCTGGAAGCGACGGTGCGTGCCGTCTCCGTTCCGGTCACGCTGAAGATGCGCATGGGCTGGGACCACAACAGCCTGAACGCGCCGCGGCTGGCCCGCATCGCCGAGGCGGCCGGTATCCGGCTGGTCACGGTGCATGGCCGCACCCGCCAGCAATTCTACAATGGCAGTGCCGACTGGATTTTTATCCGCAAGGTGAAGGAAGCCGTACAAATCCCTGTTCTTGTTAACGGGGATATCCTTTCCGTCGAGGATGCGGCTGAGGCCTTGCGGCTTTCCGGCGCGGATGGGGTGATGGTCGGCCGCGGCTGCTACGGCAGGCCCTGGTTCCCCCGCCAGGTGGCGGAATACCTCGCCACCGGCCAAGCGCCGGTGGAGCCGAGCCTGGAAGAGCAACGCGCCATCCTGCTGGCACATTACCGGGACATGCTGGCGCACCATGGCAGCCAGACAGGGGTGCGGCTCGCCCGCAAGCATGTTGCGTGGTATTCTAAAGGCTTGCCAGGCTCCGCTGAGTTCAGGTCGAAGATCAACCAGGCCGACAGCCCGGCAGCGGTGGAAGCCCTGATCCATGCTTTCTACGAGCCGCTGCTCGACAGGGGGCTGGAAGCCATCCGGGCGGAGTATCACCGCCGTGGCCTGGACCGCGGCGATGCCGCCCTGGCCGGGGAGTCCGTGGGGGCATGAGCACGGCTGCCAGCCTTTCCAGGAGGACGGAGCCTGCCCCGCGGCTGGCTTATCCGCTGCCGGACTCCGCCGCGGTGCTTGCGGCCCTGCCGATGCCGGCAATCGTGCTGGACGGGGAGGACCGGTTCCTTTTCGCCAACCCGGCCGCCGAGCTGTTCTTCCAGCTTTCCGCGAGCTCCCTTGCCGGGCACCGGCTGGCCGATCTGCTGCCGCCGGACAGCCGGCTTTTCGCCCTGCTCCAGCAGGTACGCCAGCATGACGCGCCGGTTTCCGACCACGACCTCAGCCTGGAAAGCCCGAAGCTGAACCGGCATGGCGTGGCGGCGCATGGCGCGCCACTGCCGGAACTGGCGGGCGGGGTGGTTCTGACCCTCCAGGATGGCTCGACCGCGGCCATGCTGGACCGCCAGTTGAACTTCCTCGGCGCTGCCAGGGGGGCCACCGCGATGGCGGCAATGCTCGCACATGAGGTGAAGAACCCCCTCTCAGGCATTCGTGGTGCTGCACAATTGCTGGAGCAGTCGGTTGGCGAACAGGATGCCGAACTGTGCCAACTGATCCAGGACGAGGTGGACCGCATCCGCGACCTGGTGGACCGGATGGACATGTTCTCCGAGCGCCCGGTGGAGCGCTCGCCGGTGAACATCCATCAGGTGCTCGACCACGTCCGGCGCGTGGCAAAGAACGGCTTTGCCGCGCATCTGCGCATCACGGAGGAATACGACCCCTCCCTGCCGCCGGTCTGGGGCAATCGCGACCAGCTGGTGCAGATCTTCCTGAACCTGGTCAAAAACGCAGCGGAAGCCGTTGATCACGTTAACGGCGAGATCAACCTGGTGACCGCCTATCACCACGGCGTGCGGATCGCCGTGCCCGGCTCCCGCGAAAGGGTGCACCTGCCGTTGCAGATCAGCGTGCGGGACAACGGCCCCGGCATCCCGGAGGCGGTGCGCGCCACCCTGTTCGAGCCCTTCGTCACCACCAAGCGCGGCGGCCAGGGCCTGGGTCTTGCATTGGTCGCCAGGCTGGTCGCCGACCAGGGCGGGCTGATCGAATGCGACAGCCGCCCTGGCCGTACTGTCTTCAGGCTTTCCTTGGCCGCGCCACCCCCGGACCACGGACCGGCACCGGGGACCCGGCGCGGCGGCAATGCGGTGCAGGGATCATGAATGACAACCGGACCATCCTGGTGGCCGATGACGACCGCGCCATCCGCACGGTGCTGAGCCAGGCGCTCGGCCGCTCCGGCTACCAGGTGCGGGCAACCTCATCCGCCTCCACGCTCTGGCGCTGGGTGGAGGATGGGGAGGGCGACCTGGTCATCACCGATGTGGTGATGCCCGACGAGAACGGGCTGGACCTGGTGCCGCGAATCCGCCGCGTGCGGCCGGACCTGCGCGTGGTGGTGATGAGCGCCCAGTCCACCTTCATGACGGCGGTGAAGGCGGCCCAGCGCGGCGCCTTCGAATACCTGCCCAAACCCTTCGACCTGAAGGAGTTGCTGGCGGTGGTGGAGCGCGCCCTGGCGGTGCCGGCGCCGCCGCCGGAGCAGGCCGGGGAGGGGCAGGAGGAGAAGCTGCCCCTGGTCGGCCGCAGCCAGGCGATGCAGGAGATCTACCGGACCGTGGCCCGGCTGACGACAACCGACCTGACGGTGATGATCACCGGCGAGTCGGGTACCGGCAAGGAACTTGTGGCCCGCGCCCTGCACGATTACGGCCGCCGGCGCGGCGGGCCCTTCGTGGCCATCAACATGGCGGCGATCCCGCGCGAGCTGATCGAGAGCGAGCTGTTCGGCCATGAGCGGGGCGCCTTCACCGGCGCGCTCAACCGCGGCGTCGGCCGCTTCGAGCAGGCTGCCGGCGGCACCCTCTTCCTGGACGAGATCGGCGACATGCCGCCCGAGGCCCAGACCCGCCTGTTGCGGGTGCTGCAGGAAGGGGAGTTCACCACCGTCGGCGGCCGCAACGCCATCAAGGCGAATGTCCGCATCATCGCCGCCACCCCCCGCGACCTGCGCCAGGCAATCCGCCAGGGGTTGTTCCGCGAAGACCTGTTCTACCGGCTGAACGTGGTGCCCATCCGCCTGCCGCCCCTGCGCGAGCGGGTGGAGGACATCCCCCTGCTGGCCCGCCACTTCCTGGACCGCGCCAAGGCCAGCGGCCTGCCCGGCAAGCAGCTCAGCCCGGAGGCGGTGGAGCGGCTGAAGCAGCACGACTGGCCGGGCAATGCGCGGGAGCTGGAGAACCTGATGCGCCGCCTGGCGGCGCTGTATCCGCAGGAGATCATCGGCGCCGACGCCGTAAGCTCCGAACTGACCGAGGCCGAGCCGCCTGCCGAGGCCGGCCCGCGCAGCCCGGAATCCCTTGAACAGGCGGTGGAGCGGCACCTGAGGAATTTCGTCGCCGCGCACAAGGACGGGCTGCCGGTGCGCGACCTCTATGAGCGGGTGATCTCCGAGGTCGAAAGGCCGTTGCTACGGCTGGCGCTTTCCGCCACCCGGGGCAACCAGATCAAGGCCGCCGCCATGCTTGGGCTGAACCGCAACACGCTGCGCAAGAAGCTGCGGGAGCTGGAACTGCCCGTGGTGCGCGGTCTCGGCTGATGCGGATATTGCGCGCTCAGCCCACCGGCCGGGGTGAAATCCCTCCGGGGCCGGGCGGGGCGCCGCGGGGCGCGGTTGGCCGGCCGCCGGCCGATGAGGGGCGGCCGCCGGCCTCGCT
>JAEWCI010000444.1 GCA_023390705.1 Pseudomonadota bacterium | reverse complement strand
CAAGCCGCCCCCGATGCCGGGTGCCCACGCCCCCAAGCGGACCGGGTGACGGATCGGCCGCCTAGAGCATTTTCAATCTGGCTGGAATCAGCCGGCGACTCGGAAAATGCGACAAAACAACAGGCTGGAACGGTTGACGTGAGCGCGGGCGAACGGAAACCGCTCCAGGATCGCTTCGGTCGGCAAAGTGCCGATGAGCGCATGCGACAGCGGAGAGGAAACAGGACGATGGAGAAGGCTGCGGATTCCACCCGGAGTGGGGTCGGGACGGCGGGCCGGACCTCCTTGGGCGCGCGATGGCTGGTTCCGGCGATGCATGGCTGCCCGAACTGCGGCACGGCACGCATCATCACCTCGCCCGCCCCATCCGGCAGTTGCGAGGGCTGCGGCTCGCCACAGGCCGTCAGGGCTTCGGGCCGGGCCGCCGTTCCGGGAGGCATGCCATGAAACTCGACCATCCCGCCCCGCCCACGAACGCGGTAATGCCGCCCCGTGTCGCGGGCAGCGTACACGGCGCGGATACCGGAAGCACGGTGGGCGCCGTGCGCATCCGCCCCGCGGAGGCGGCCGATGCGGAGGCCTGCGGCCACATCATCTATGCCGCCTTCCGGGGCATCGCCGGGGCCCACGGCTTTCCGCCGGACTTCCCCTCACCCGGCAGCGCGGCGCAACTCGCCGCGATCCTCATTGCCGATCCCTCGACCTTCGGCGTCGTCGCCGAAGCCGGTGGACGCGTCGTGGGCTCCAACTTCCTCTCGGAAGGCGATCCGGTACGCGGGGTGGGGCCCATCACCGTCGATCCGGCCTTCCAGGGGGGCGGCGTCGGCCGGCTGCTGATGCAGGCGGTCATCGAGCGCGGAAAAGACGTGCCCAGCCTGCGCCTGGTACAGGACGCCTTCAATACCCGCTCCATCTCGCTGTACGCCTCGCTCGGCTTCGAGGTGAGGGAGCCCCTTGCGCTGGTATCCGGCCTCCCCCGTGCCACGGTGCCGCAGGGCTTCAGCGTGAGGCGGCTCTCCGCGGAGGACCTGTCCGCATGCGCCAGGCTCTGCGCCGCGGCGCACGGCATTACCCGCACCCATGAACTGCGCAACGCGCTGCAGTCCTTCGCACCGATGGTCGTCGAACGCGGCGGCCGGGTGACGGGATACCTCACGGCACCGGGCTGGTGGATCGCGAATCACGGGGTCGCGGAAACCGGGGAGGATATGGCGGCGCTGCTCGCGGGGGCGGCGGCAGCGGGGGAGCCACTGTCGTTTCTCCTGCCGACGCGGCAGGCGGGCTTCTTCCGCTGGGCCCTGGGTGCGGGAATGCGTGTCGTGAAGCCGATGACGCTCATGGCCAGGGGCGGATACGGCGAACCGGATGGATGCTGGTTCCCATCGGTTCTCTACTGACGGGCGGCACCGGCGGTGGAGAGGGGGCAGCACCCGGAGCATCCGGGTGCCGCCACCGGAAGCGGTGCCGAGTGCCACCCGGCGCCGGGGGATGGCCGGCTGCGGCGGATTGCCTTCAGGACTGAACGCCAATCCGCTGCGGGTCTTGTTTGCCGGAGGATTCACGCGCCCGGGCGTTCACCCCCGTCCGCGATCCGCCTTATCCGGCCCGCGCCCCGATCCGCCGCACCACCGCCCCGTACATGTCCCGCTCCCGGCGGATCCGGTCGGGAAAGGCTTCCCCGGCTTCAAAGCTGGGCGTGAGGCCCATGGGCGCCATCGCCCTTGCCACGCCAGGCGCCGCCAGCGTGGCTTCCAGTGCCGAGGCAAGGCGGTCCAGGATCGGCAGCGGCAGCCCGGCGGGGGCGGCAACACCGAACCAGGGCAGGGCTTCCGCCTGCCTGAAGCCAAGCTCGCGGAGTGTCGGCACATCCGGCAATTGCGGGTTGCGCGTCTCGGCGATGGTCGCGATGGCGACCAGCCGGCCATCGTGAATCGCCGGGATCGCCACGGAGTCGAACAGCAGTTGCACCCGCCCCGCGAGCAGATCCGTCAACGAGGGCGCCGAGCCGCGATAGGGCACATGTTCCAGGCGAATGCCGGCGGCCTCGGCGAACATCTCCCCGGAGAGCTGGGTGATGGTGCCGTTCCCGGCCGAACCGAAGCGGAGCTGCCCGGGATGGGCCTTGGCGTAGGCGACCAGCCCGGCGGCATCCCGGAAGGGCAGCGAGGGATGCGCGGCGATCACGCCATGGGCGACCGTGATCATCGCCACGGGTGTGAAGGCTGTCGCCGGGTCGTAGGACAGGTTCATGATATGGGGGCTGATGGTCAGCACGGCGGTCGGGAAGGTCAGCAGCGTATAGCCGTCAGGCCGCGCCCGGGAGACGACCTCGGCGCCGATGCTCCCGCCCGCGCCGGCCCGGTTCTCGATGACGATGGACTGCCCCAGGATCTCACCGAGCTTCTGCGTGACGGAGCGGGCCGACAGGTCGGATGTGCCGCCGGGCGGATAGGGCACGATCATGGTGATCGGGCGGGATGGCCAGTCCTGCTGGCTTCCGGCGCGCTGCGGAAAAGCGAGTGCCGGCGCTGCGGCGGCCAGGGTCACCAGGCCCCGGCGCCCGATGGGCAGGCGTGTCATGGCTACCTCCCTTCTTCGTTCTTGCTTATGGCGCGCAGCTTAGACCATTTTCCCGGTCTCCTGGCGGGAAAACCTGCTGATCCACGTCGCATGGCACGGGCCCGCCGATCGCGAAGCGGCGAAGCCTCGGCGCGCATGCCCCGGCCCGGGCCGGCCACCATGCAGGGGAATCTTGCCCTTCCGCGGCAGGGTGGCGGGTTGCCGGCAGCTTCGCCCGCTTCCCACCACAGCCCTGAATGCGCCCCCGCGCTTCCGGCTGCCCGGAAGCCGGCGGCCCGCGGGTATCAGATGATGCCGGTCAGGTCCGGCGCCACGCCGGGCGGCAGCCTGTCCAGCCGATAGAGGCGCACCGCGGTGCCGCCGAACAGCGCCGTGCGTTCCGCCGCGCTGGCACCACTGGCCAGGCGCTTGAAGGCGTTCCACAGCACCGGATAGCTGCACATGCCCTTGTCCACCGGGAAATTGCTCTCGAACATGCAGCGCCGCACGCCGAAAGCCTCGATGCAGGTTTCGATATAGGGGCGCCAGGCTTCCGCCATCTCGGCGGAACCCGGCGGTCGCGGCCGCAGATGGAAGCCGAAGCCGCCGACATGCATGGCAAGCCCGCCCAGCTTCACCGCGACATTCGGCAGGGCGGCGAGGGCCAGCATCTCGCGCCGCCAGGTTTCAAACACTTCCGCCCGGCGGTCCGCGAAGGGACCGACGCCGATGGGGCCGCCGACATGATCGACAACCAGCGTCAGTTCCGGCACCGCGCGGGCCAGTTCGGCCACCGGCGGCAGTTGCGTGTGATAGGCCCAGACATCCAGCGTCAGCCCCATCGCCGCCAGCCGCCGCGCCCCGGCCTGGAAGGCAGGGTGCTCCAGCGGTCCTGGCGGTGGTGAGACCAGGTTGGAACGGATTTCCGGCGAAGGATGCCAGGCGGTGCGGTTGCGCACCCCGCAGAAGCGTTCCCGCGCGATCCCGACATGCGCTTCCAGCACCGCTTCCACCCGGTCGCCGAGCGTCAGGTCGGCCATGCCGATGATGCCGGCGCAGGCGCGCGTGGGCCCGTAGCGCCCGCTGGCGCTCTGCGCGGCGACGCCAGTGACGAATTCGGTCTCGCCCAGGGAGCGGTGCTCCTCCGGTCCGGCCGGGCGGTACATGGCGCCGCACTGCACGAAGATGGTGGCGCGGATATCGTGGCCGCTGGCCGTGTCGCGCAGCAGCTCATCCAGCATGTAGCGCTCGTCCGGATGATCCCACAGATGGTGGTGCGGGTCGATGATCGGCAGGGCGGGATCAATGATCTCCTCCTGCACCTGGGCGAGCCAATCCTCCCGCACGACCACCTGGCGCGAGGGGGTGAGATACGGGTCCGAAGCTGCTGTCATGGATGCCCAACTCCCTGTGGCGGAGGCGCGGCCCTGCCGCCGCGCCCATCGGGTTTCAGTCGATGCGGATATTCGCCATGCGCACCATGCCGGTGAAGAATTCGATCTGCTGCTCGCGGAAGGCGGCGAATTCCTCCAGCGTGTTGGCGCGCGTCAGGGCACCCAGCGTGTTCAGGCGCTCCGCGATGGCGGCATCGCGGATCGTCGCGTTCAATTCGGTATTCAGCTTCAGCATGATCTCCCGCGGCGCGCCGGCCGGGGCGAAGATGCCGTTCCACTCATAGGTCTCGAAGCCCGGCAGGGTATCCGCCATGGCCGGCACGCCCGGCAGCACGTCCAGCGGCTGCAGACCGCAATGCGCCATGACCAGGGCCGACTTGGAGGCGAAGACCGGAACCGAGGCCGGCACATTGCTGAACTGCAGCGGCACCCGGCCGGAGAGCAGGTCGTTCCTCGCCGCCCCCGCCTCCCGGTACACGACATGGTTGATGCGCGTGCCGGCCATGTGATTGAAGAGTTCGAGCGAGACATGCTGCACGGTACCGATCCCGGTCGAGCTGCAGTCGAATTTGCCGGGATTGGCCTTGGCCAGGGCGATCAGCTCCGGCACGGTCTTCGCCGGGAAGTCGTTGTTGGCATGCAGCGTGGTGGGCGCCACCATGGTCAGGAAGACCGGCAGCAGGTCCTTGCGCGTGTCGTAGCTGAGCCGCGCGCCGAAGAGCGACGGGTTCACCGAATGTGCCGTCGCGTCATAGAGCAGGGTGTAGCCATCCGGCGTTGCCCGTGCCACCGCCTGGGCCGCCACCGTGCCGGCGGCGCCCGGCCGGTTCTCGACCACGAATTGCTGCCCCATCCTTGCCGAGAGTCCGCCCAGCACGATGCGCGAAACCACATCCGCCGTGCCGCCTGGGCTGTAGGCATTGATCACCCGCACCGCCCGCGCCGGGTAGCTCTCCGCGCGCAGGATGCCGGGCGCCGCCAGCAGGCCGCCGGCGAACGCCAGCAACTGGCGCCGCCGCGGCAGGAACCCGTCAAGCGATTGCATTCTCCTGTCCTCCCCGGAAATGGCCGTTCAGCGGCCGGCGAGCCTTGCCTCGATCCCGTCCAGCGCCGTCTGCCAGTCCTGCGGCACCTGGCCGCCGAAATGCTCCTTCATGCCCAGTTCCGCGACCCAGCGCAGCCGTTCCGCGACGGCACGGGTGACGAAGCCATCCAGCCCGACCTCCGCCAGCGCCTCCGCCGACATGGCGGCTTCCTCGGAACGCCGCCCGGCATGGATCGCATCGGTGGTCAGCAGGCCCTGCACGATCTGCGAGAAGGGGCGCGCCATGGTCTTCTCGATGGAGGACAGCACCGCGGCATCTATGCCGTAGCGCCTGGCGCCGAGCAGGCATTCCAGCAGCAGCGCCTCCAGCCCTTTCATCAGCACGGAACGGAGGATCTTGATGGCAGAGGCGTCGCCGATGCGCTCCCCCACCACCGTGAGGTTCATGCCCCAGGGCACCAGCGCATCCCGCAGCCGCGCCGCCGGCGCGCCGGCGAGCAGGATCGGCATGCCATGCCCGTCCTTGGGCGTGCCGACGATCGAGCCATCCGCGAAGCCGGCACCGCTGCCCGCCAGCCGCTCCGCCACCGCCTGCTTCACCCGGGGCGTCGCCGAGGCGATGTCCACGACGAGGTGCTGCGGCCGCAGATGCGGCACCAGCGCCTCGGCGCTGGCGATGGAGGAGGAGCCGGGCGTGGCACCGATGATGATCTCCGCCCGCCCGGCCAGTTCGGCCGCCGAGCGCAGCAACGGCACGCCCGCTTCCTGTGCGCGCCGCTGGATCAGCGCGGCATAGGGGCCATCGAAGGCGTATTTGTCGTAGGACAACACCTCCGCAAGGCCGCTGCGCCGCAGCCCGGCGCCCAGCGTGCTGCCGATCTCGCCATAGCCGATCAGGCCAAGGCGGAACTGTGCCGCGCCGCTCATCGGCCGCTCGCCGCCCGGCCGCGCTCAAGGCCGGGGAAGGAGGTGACGGGCGCCGGCATCAGCCAGCGGAAGCCCTGCTCCAGCAGCGCCTCGACATTCTTCGCATTCACATGCGGATGGCCGCAGACCACGTTGTGCTCCTTGCAGATCGCCAGCACCTCGGCGATGGCCGAGAGCAGCGCCGGGTTATCGTATTGTCGGGGGATGCCGAGTTCCTGCGAGAGATCGCCCTCGCCGATGATGACCACGCCGATCCCCGGCACTTCCCGCAGCATTTGCGGCAGGTTGCGGATGGCCTTCACCTCCTCCACCATGATGCCGACGATGATCTCGCCCGCCGGATCGAGCGGCCAGACATCGGCGCGGGCATAGTATTCCTGCTGGGTCAGGCCCCAGTAG
>JAEWCI010000417.1 GCA_023390705.1 Pseudomonadota bacterium | reverse complement strand
CTGCTGCGCGCGCTGGGGCCGGAGCTTGCGCCGCGGCTGGGCGGTGCCGTGGCCCGCACCATCGGCCCCCTCACCCCGCCGCAGCGCATCGCGCTGGCGAATATCCGCGCCGCCTTCCCGGACCTGCCGGAGGCCGGGCACCGCAGCATTGCCCGCGAAGCCTGGGACAATCTCGGCCGCACAGCCTGCGAATACGTCCATATGGACCGGATCTGGGATTTCGACCCGGATCGTCCCAGCTTCGGCCGCATCGAGGTATCGCCGGAGGATGCCGCCCGCTTCCTCGCACTGCGCGATGATGGCAAGCCGGCGCTGCTTTTCGCCGCGCATCTGGCGAATTGGGAATTGCCGGCGATCGCCGCGGCGAAGCACGGCCTGGCCGCATCCGTGCTCTACCGCACGCCGAACAACCCCAGGGTGGCGGCAGAGATCGTGCGGCTTCGCCAGGGCAGCATGGGGGAACTGATCGCCGCCGGCATGACGGCGCCCATCCGCATGATGGAAGCGCTGGACCAGGGGCGGCATGTCGGCATGCTGATAGACCAGCGCTTCGGCCGCGGCCCGGTCGTCCCCTTCCTCGGCCGGCCGGCGGCGAGCAACCCGCTGCTGGCGCGGCTGGCGCGGCGCTTCCCGGACTGCCCGGTGCATGGCGCGCGTGCCATACGCCTGCCCGGCGGCCGTTTCCGGCTGGAGATCACCGAGCGGATCGAATTGCCGCGCGATGCGCAAGGTCGGGTGGATGTGGAAGCCGCGACAGCGCTGCTGAACCGCATCGTCGAAAGCTGGGTGCGCGAGCATCCGGGCCAGTGGCTTTGGATGCACCGGCGCTGGCGGTAGAGCATTTTCAGGCTGGGCGGAAACACCCGGCGACTCGGAAACGCGAAAGGCAACAAGCTGGAACCGGTCGTGGATGGGCGTGAATGCCCCGGAGCGTGAAGCTGCTCTACAGGCAATGACCTGCAGCGGTTCGCGCCTTCAGGATGATGCGCAGGCCCCCGCAGCCCGGCGCGACGCGGCCCGGCGGTCCAGGCTTCGCCTCAATGAACCAATCGGGCTTCAGGCAGGCGCAGTTCCAGCATCAGGCCTTCCGGCCGCCAGGTGAAATGGGCCGTCCCGCCAAGCTGGGCGATGCATTGCTGCACCAGACGGTGGCCGAAGCCCTGGTCCTCCGGCATGGTCACCGGCGCCCCGTCGCTTTCCTGCCAACGCAGCAGGATTCCGCCCTCCGGCCCGGCTTCCCAGACAAGAAGCAACCGCCCCTCGGGCCGCGCCAGGGAACCGTATTTCGCCGCGTTGGTCGCCAATTCGTGCAGCACCAGGGCGAGCGGTGGTGCGGCCAGCGGGCCGACCCGCAGATCCGGCCCGTCCAGGGTCAGGCGTCCGGGCTCCATCGCGGCGAAGGGCTGCAGCACCGTTTCCGCCACCTGGCCGAGGCTGGTGGCGACAGCCTCCATGCCGCGCCCCCCCATGGCCGGCCGCACCAGATCATGCGCGCGGGCCAGGGCCTGGATGCGGCCGAGCAGCGCCTTGCTCATCGCCGCCGGGCAGGCGGCGTGACGGGCAGAGAAGCTGATCAGCCCGGAGATCACCGCGAAAAGATTCTTGACCCGATGATCCAGTTCACGCAGCAGCAGCTCCTGCGTGCGTTGGGCGACGCGGCGTTCGGTAACCTCCTCGCAGACCACGCCGACGCCCACCACCTCCCGCGTCTCCGGGTCGCGGAGCGGATAGAGTTGTTCCTTCCACTCACGTCGCACGCCGGGCGCAAAGGGCGTCTCGCCTGAGAATTCGATATCGGTGATGGCCTCACCGGTATCCAGCACCTGGCGCAGCAGTGGCTCCGCCGCTTGGCGGAGGTCCGGCGTCAGTTCCCAGATCACCCGGCCGAGATGCGCCTCCACCGGAGCGCCGTTCATCCGGGCCAGCGCTTCATTGATCCGCACCACCCGAAGCTCGCGGTCGAACTGCGCCAGGCCCATTGGCGCGGTACGGTACAGCTTTTCCAGTTCCGCCAGACGGCGGCGCGCCTCGCGCTCGCTCTGGGCCAGCGCCGCCTCGGCCCGCTTCAGTGCCGAGAGGTCGAGCACGAATGTGGCGACCTCTCCCGCGGCCCGGTCCAGCAGGGCGGAGCCGACCAGCACCGGCAGGAGCCGGCCATCGGGCAGACGGTATTCCTTTTCGTATGGCGTGCTGTAGCCCTTGGCCAGCACCTCGCCCAGCGCGTTCCTGTCCGCCTCGCGCCAGGCCTGCGGCGTCACCGCGTCCCAGCGCAGGCGGCCGGCGGCCAGGTCCTCGCGGCTCGCGCCGGTCA
Source organism: Pseudomonadota bacterium (assembly GCA_023390705.1). Lineage (GTDB taxonomy): Bacteria > Pseudomonadota > Alphaproteobacteria > Acetobacterales > Acetobacteraceae > JAEWCI01. Next base: position 2,511 of record JAEWCI010000417.1, on the reverse strand, counting down.
GCCGCAGCAGCGCGGCATTAGCGTCCAGCACCCTTCCGTCCAGGCTGGCGCGCTGCATCCCGATGGGGCTCGCTTCCAGGAGCGCGCGAAGCTGCTGCGCCTGGTCCGCCAGGGCCCGTTCCGCGGCCACCCGGTCGGTGATGTCGAGATGCGTGCCGGTTGCGACCAGTGCCCGCCCGGCCGGATCGCGCCGCATCGCCTGGCCACGGGCCAGCACCCAGACCCAATGGCCCTCCCGGTGACGAAGCCGGCAGCTTGCCTCGAATTGCGGCGTGTCGCCCCGCAGCATCGCTTGCATCGCGGTTCGCCAGCAATCGGCGTCTTCGGGGTGGAGCAGAGCCTCCCAACCAACGAGCCCCTCGCCCACCGCATCGGGAGCCAGGCCGAGCATCGCGGCCCAGCGGGCATCCACCTCCAGCCGGTCGCCTTCGGCCTGCCAGTGCCAGGCTCCGAGGTCAGCGCCCTGCAAGGCCACCTGCAACCGGGCATGGGCGGCTGCGAGCCCATCCTCCGCGCGCCGCCGCCTGGTGATGTCCACCAACCCGGCGGAGAGCACGCGACGGTGCGCCACGGTGGTAAGCCGCGCGCGTACCAGGACGGCACGCCAGACCCGCCCGGGATGGGGCAGCACCGCGTCGAAGACCTCCGGTGTCGTCTCGGCCGTGACGGCAGCCAGGCGACGGCGCAGCGCCTCGCCCTCTGCGCCGCCGAGGGCCGCATGCCAAGCCGCGGACAGGCATTCCGGGGAGCAGCCAAGCATCGCCGCGGCCTCGGCATTGCCGGCCAGCAGCCGCAACCCTTCCGGCTCCAGCAACACGGTCGCCACGGGCACGGCGTCCAACAGCCGGGCCAGGTCACCGGGGCCCACCGCCATCGTCGGCTGGTCGAGCAGCGCGGGGCCTGGATGGGAGGATGCGTCAAGCATGTGTGCTTTTCCTCCATCCAGAGTGGAACTACTCTTCACGATCTTGTCATAAGGCGGTTGGGAGGCAACCGGCTGCGACCCGAACGCAACCGCCCCTGCCTCGGGCGGCCGGCGTGCCGCGCGCGCCGCGGCCTGCCATTGCCGGGCCAGCCCGGCCCGGTGCGCCGCCTGAAACCTTCGGCATGCCCGTGGGCCGTTCACACTCGGCGGGAAAATCCAGTAGCGTTGCTTACCGTCCGACGCCTGGCAGGAGGGGGAATGGCCGGTTCGGGGCAGCGGCGGAGGGCGCGCGCCGCGGTGCTGCGCGAGATCGGCCAAGCAATGGCGGTGCGGCCCGGCGGCCAGGTGGTGTGGCTTGGCAAGACCGGGTTGAACAAAATGCTGGAGTTCCGCTGGGGCAGCCTGATGCAGGAGAAGCGCATCATCCGCAGCAGCTATGGCGGGGCGCCGCCACCGCAGGATTTCCCCGCCCTGGCACAGGCCTGGCTGGACGGCCGGCTGGAGCTGGATGCCCTGGTCACGGCACGGCTCCGCCTGGAACAGATCAATGAAGGCTTCGCCGCGCCGAAGCGCAGCGAGGCGACCCGCTCGGTAGTCGTCTTCGGCTGAAAGGGGGTTTGGCGTGAAACTCTACGAAGGCAGCCGCGGCCTGGGCGGGGCGCAGGTGACGGTGGATGGCGCGCCGCTCGACCCGCGATTCGAGGTGCGGGCCTTCTCCCCCGCCGGTTTCGAATGGACCTATGAAGGCGATGGCCCGCGTCAACTGGCCCTGGCGCTGCTCTGCGACCATCTGGGCGACACACAACGCGCCCTGGCGCTGACCGAGCCCTTCATGCGCGAGGTGGTGGCCACGCTGGACAACGCCTGGGAACTGACGAGCGAGGAGATCGCGGCGGAGCTGGCGCGGCTGGGCCGCTGAACGGCACGACACGAACGCGGTAACCGACGGGGGCCAAGAGAGCCCCCGCCGGTTCCGACAGGCTCATGTTTCTTGGACCGATCATTCCACGGGAAGGGCCATACCCTTCATGGTGGAAGGGGGCTCCTTCCTCCGTGGCGCCGGCGCGTTTGCTCCCTAAACTCGGCAGGACAGTGGCTTGGACCACTGCCGGCAGATGGCTTGATATATCTGCTGCCCGGCAGTCTGCCGCCACTTCGCGGGGCCTGTCAATGGCAGGACAGTCGCTCGACCAAGCAAGTTTTTCGGCCGCTTGCGCAATGGTTGCGCCGGCCGGCGCTTGCCGTCATGGCTGCCTTCATGCCCGACGCTTCCCCGCCGCGCTCCGGCCGGACGCCGCCGCCGCGCCGCGCCGCCGAACCCGACGAGCCCCTGACCGAGCGTGCCTATCGCGCGCTGGAGGAGGCCATCGTCACCCTGGCCCTGGCGCCCGGCGAGGTGGTGAGCGAAGCGCAGCTTTCCGCCCGGCTCGGCATCGGCCGCACCCCGATCCGGGAAGCGTTGCAGCGCCTGGCGCGGGAGCGGCTGGTGCGCATCCTGCCGCGCCGCGGCATCATCGTCGCCGCGGTGGAGGTGGGGGAACAACTGCGGCTGCTGGAAGTGCGGCGGGAGATCGAGCGGCTTATCG
>JAEWCI010000302.1 GCA_023390705.1 Pseudomonadota bacterium | reverse complement strand
AGCGCAGCCCGTCACGGCCGTACCGCTCCCGATCCGCCACCGTCCACATCGCAGGCCCCCCACCACTGCCCGCAGGAATTCTTCAGCAAGCCACTAAAAACTCAATAGATGTTCGTGGACGGGCTCTAAGGATCGCCTCTCCAGGCTCCCTGTCCGCATCACGCCGCGCCCAGGCGCCGTGCCGCCTGGTAGCACAGGGCGAAGGCCAGGAGCCCGAGTGCCAGGCTTGCCGCCACGTAGAGCACGGCGAGCCACCAGGCGCGTTCCCACAGCAGCCCGGTTTCGAGGCTGAAGGCGGAGAAGGTGGTGAAGCCGCCGAGCAGCCCGGTCACCGTCAGCAACCGCCACTCGCCGGCGATGCCCATGCCGCCGGCAAGGCCGATCGCGGCGCTGCCCAGCACATTCACCGCAAGCGTGCCCCAGGGGAAAGCGGTGCCCAGGGTTTCCACCGCCATGGCGGAAACCAGGTAGCGCAGCACCGACCCGGCCGCGCCGCCGATCGCCACCAGCAGCGCGGAGAACAGCGAGACGCCGCTCACCGCCCCGGCGCCTCGTGGCCATGCAGCATCGCCTGGCGTTCCCGACCTTCCCTCATTGCCCGGCCTCCTCCGCATTCGGGAAGAACAATTGCTCGCCGCCGATGCGGTAGGAGGCAATGGCGTCCTGCCCGGCCCGGGACACCAGCCATTCCGCGAAGCGGCGCGCATCCTCCGCCTTGGTATGCGGGTGCCGGGCCGGGGACACCACCATCACGCCATACTGGTTGAAGAGCCGCCGGTCGCCCTCGGCGACGACCGCGAGGTTGCGCCGGTTCTGGAAGGCCAGCCAAGTGCCGCGGTCTGCCAGGGCATAGGCGTCCTGTGCCGCGGCGATGTTGAGGGTCGGGCCCATGCCCTGGCCGACCTCGCGGTACCAGGGGCGCGCGGGTGAGACGGCGGCTTCGTGCCACAGCCGGAGTTCGGCCGCATGGGTGCCGGAGCGGTCCCCGCGCGAGACGAAGGGGGCGGCGGCGGCGGCGATCCGCCCCAGCGCCTCGGCCGCATCCCGCAGCCCCATGGCACCCGCCGGGTCCTGGCGTGGGCCGATGATGACGAAGTCGTTGTACATCAGGGGCCGCCGCCCGGGCGGGTCGGCGAAGCCCTGGGCGACGAACCGCTCCTCCGCTTCCCGGTCGTGCACGAGCACGGCATCCGCATCCCCGCGCCGCGCCACGTCCAGCGCCTGTCCCGTCCCGAGGGCGACCACGCGCACCCCGATGCCGGTCGCCTGCGTGAACAGCGGCAATATGTGCCCGAACAGGCCGGACTGCTCGGTTGAGGTGGTGGAGGCGAGGGTGATGAACCTTTCCTGCGCCGCCGCCGGCCAGACCATGCGGGAACCGGCCAGCGCAGCGGCCGCGACGAGGAGGATGCTCAGGGCAAGGCGACGCGGTCGCTTCATTGTGGGGGTTTCCTCCCTTCGGCAAGGGTCATCGCGCCGGCCAGCCCTGCGGGATGCGCCGGTCCAGCACCATCGCCGTCGCGCTCACCAGGATGCTGAGCGATACCAGGACCAGTCCGAGCGCAAGGGCGAGTGGCAGGTCGCCCTTGGAGGTTTCCAGCGCGATGGCGGTGGTCATGGTCCGGGTGTGGCCACGGATGTTGCCGCCAACGATGATGATGGCGCCAACCTCGGCGATGCAACGCCCGAAGGCGGCGAGGAAGACCGTCACCAGCGGCGCGCGGCCCATCGCGGCGAGTTGCCAGAGGACCTGGCCGGGGCGGGCGCCGTCCACCCGCAACGGGTCCTCGTATTCGGCCCAGAGCGGGGCGAGCACGCGATGCGCCAGGGCCACCACCACCGGCGTCGCCAGCATGGCCTGCGCGAGCACCATCGCCGCCGGGGTGAACAGCCACCCGAGTCCGCCGAGCGGGCCGGAGCGCGAGAGCAGCAGATAGACGACGAGCCCGACGACGACCGGCGGCAGGCCGAGGGCGGCATTGGTCAGCACGAGGAAGACGGGCCTGCCCGGGAGCCGCCGCGCGGCGGTCAGCGCCACGGCGAGCGGGACGCCGATGCAGAAGGCGGCCAGCGCCGCGGTCAGGCTGACGCGCAGCGACAGCCCGACGACCGCCAGCAACTCGGGGTCGCCCGCAGCCACGAGACCGAAGGCCAGGCTGAGGGCGAGGTCTATTTCCTGCATTTCCCGCAGGATAGCACGGCGGGGCCGCCGCGGCGGCCATCCCCGGACCACGGTCCCGCGAGACGGCAGGACAGGCGGGCCGTCCTGCCGGCCAGTGTGGCGGCGCGGGGCTGCGGCGGGGTGGCGCCGCTCACCCTTCCCGCGCCTTGCGGGCGCGCAGCGCGGCCCAGCGTTCCAGCCTTTCCTTCACCGCCGCCTCGGCGCCGCGTTCCGTCGGGCGATAGAACTGCCGGCGCCGCATGCCTTCGGGGAAGTAGCTTTGGCCGGAGAAGCCTTCCTCCTCGTCATGGTCATAGGCATAGCCGCGGCCGTAGCCGATCTCCTGCATCAGCTTCGTCGGCGCGTTGAGGATATGGCCCGGCGGCATCAGGCTGCCGGTTTCCTTCGCCGCGCGCATCGCCGCGCCGAAGGCGACATAGACGGCATTGGATTTCGGCGCGGTGGCAAGATGCGTGACGAGCTGCGCCAGCGCCAGCTCCCCTTCCGGGCTGCCCATGCGTTCGTAGGTTTCCCAGGCCGCGATGGCCAGCGGCAGGGCGCGCGGGTCGGCCATGCCGACATCCTCGGCGGCGAAGCGGGTCAGGCGGCGGGCGATGTAGCGCGGGTCCTCCCCGCCCGTCAGCATGCGGGCGAACCAGTAGAGCGCCGCGTCCGGGTCGCTGCCGCGCATGGACTTATGCAGCGCGGAGATGAGGTTGTAGTGTTCCTCCCGGTCCTTGTCGTACAGCGTGGCGCGCTTGGCCAGCAGCGCCGCCAGGGCGGCGGCGTCGAGCGGCTTCTGGTCCTCCGGCAGGGCCTGCAATTGCTCCGCCATGTTGAGGAGGTAGCGGCCATCGCCATCGGCCATGGCGCGCAGGGCGACGCGGGCGGCCTCGTCCAGCGGCAGGGGGCGGGCGGCCTCGGCTTCCGCGCGGGCGAGCAGCAATTCCAGCGCGGCGTCGTCCAGCCGGCGCAGCACCAGCACCTGGCAGCGCGAAAGCAGCGCGCCGTTCAGTTCGAAGCTGGGATTTTCCGTGGTGGCGCCGACCAGGGTGACGGTGCCGTCCTCCACCACCGGCAGGAAGCCGTCCTGCTGCGCCCGGTTGAAGCGGTGGATCTCGTCGATGAAGAGCAGCGTGCCCTCGCCGACACGGCGGCGGGCGCGCGCCTCGTCGAAGGCGCGCTTGAGGTCGGCGACGCCGGAGAAGACCGCGGAGAGGGCGACGAAGGTGAGGCCGGCGCGTTCCGCCAGCAGCCGGGCGATGGTGGTCTAGCCGACGCCGGGCGGACCCCAGAGGATGAGCGAGGCCAGCGACCCGCGCGCCAGCATGCGGGTGATGGTGCCTTCGGGCCCGAGCAGATGGTCCTGGCCGACCACCTCCTCCAGCG
>JAEWCI010000262.1 GCA_023390705.1 Pseudomonadota bacterium | reverse complement strand
CGGCCCCGCGCCTGCGGCTGCGCTTCAGAACAGCCCGCCGGTGCATCCCGGCTGCACCAGCAGCCCGCCCGATTCCTGGGGTGTTTGCCGCAGCCAGGCGGCGATCGCCGCTTCCAGTTCCCGTCGCGCCTTCGCGGCGTCCTCCGCCGGCGCCAGCACAAAGAACAGCCTGGTCGGGACGGAGACGATCTCCCCGCGGCGGTTGCGCCAGCTCCCGGTCGCCTCAGTGATGGTGTAGCCGCTGGGGAAGCGGGGGGTCAGCTCGGCTTCCACGAAGCCGCGCCAGGCTTCGGGCGCGACCATGCCGCCGCCGGGCAGGCTCAGGCCGAACATGCCGGTCAGCCCGACCGAGGGCGTCAGCCCCGGCGCGCAAGGTGGCGGCCCGGCAGCGCAGCCCGCCAGCAGCAGCGCCGCCACCAACGCGGGCAGCCGCATCAGGCGCTGGCCAGCAGCACCACGCCGCCGCAGATCAGCGCAATGGCCGCCAGCTTCTGCGCCCCCAATGCCTCGCCGAAGGCGAAATGGCCGACCAGCGCGATCACCACGTAGCTTGCCGCGGTGCAGGGCAGGGCCACGCTCATCGGGATACGGCGCAGCGCGACGATGTAGAGCAGCGCCGCCCCGCCATAGCAGCCGAGGCCGATGATGGTGGAGGGCCGGAAGAGCTGCGTGATGAAGCCGCCCTCACCGGTCGCCCCGGCCTTCAGCAGCACCTGTCCGACCAGCGAAGTGCAGATGGCGGCCGCCAGGGTCAGCCAGTAGATGGTCACCGCGGACTGCCCGCTTCCACGAGCCGCGTGCCGGCTTCGGCCAGCGAGGGGTGCGTCACCGGCGCCGCCGGCCCGATCACCTCCCGCACCACGCCCTGCGGCTTGCCATTGGCCGAAAGGAAGGCACGGCCGACATATTCGCCGAGCACGCCGAGGATCAGGAATTGCACGCCCGCGGTCAGCAGCGTGACGGTCATGGAGGAGGCCCAGCCCGAGGGGGTGTGGCCCGCGAGGCCTTCCCAGATGACGTAGATGGCGCCGATCAGGCCGAAGACACCCATGGCGGCGCCGGCGAAGATCGCCAGGCGCAGGGGCAGGACGGAGAAATTGGTCGCCAGGTTCAGCCACAGCCTGATCAGCCGGCGCAGCGTGTAGTTGCTGCGGCCCTCGGCGCGTTCCAGGTGCATCACCTCGATCGAATCGAGCCGCTGCGTCACCTGCATGATCAGCCCGTCCACATAGGGATAGGGACCGGAGTATTTGGTCACCTCGCGCACCACCAGCGCGCTCATGCAGCGGAAGGAGGAGAGGTAGAGCCCCTTCGGCTTGTCGAGCAGCGTATCGGCCACCCAATTCGCGAAGGCGCTGCCGAGGTTGCGCCAGCCTTCGTGCTTCTTCTCGGCATAGCGGGTATAGACCACGTCCCAGCCGCCCAGCCGGGCATGGTCGTAGAGCTTGACGACCTCCTCCGGCGGGTTCTGCAGGTCATCATCCATGGTGATGACATAGGCGCCGCGGGCATGGCGCAGCCCGGTCATGACAGCGTTGTGCTCGCCGAAATTCCGGGCGTGTTCCAAGTAGGTGACGGGCACCGTGGCGGTCCGCTGCAAGGCGCGGCAGACCTCGGCGGAATTGTCCGGGCTGCCGTCATTCACCAGCACGATCTCCAGCCCGCCTTCCGGCCGCAATTCGGAGAGCGCGGCGACCAGGGTGCCGATCGTGCCGGCGCCGCGATAGACCGGCACCACGATGGAAAGGCCGACGGGGTGGGGTGGGAGGCTGGCGGGGGAATGCGGCATGCTGCTTCCTGGACTCATTTCGGGGCGCGTCCACGCCGGATGGGAACGCGCCTCGGGCGCTGGAGGCGCACTTCAACCTGTCCGGCCCGTGCCGGGAACGCGGGCGGCGGACCGTCGAAGGGACGGGACGGCATCATGGACGGACCGCCGTGACCATGACCGACCCGCCGGCGGGAAACCGCAACCCGCTGGCCAGCAGCCAGCGTTCCAGCGCGGTGACGGCGTAGAGGCTGCGGTCCAGCCAGGGCGCGAAGGGCTCGACATCGGAGGTATGGGCGCGGCGCCTGGCCAGCACCTTGCGCTGCAGCACCATCAGCGGCAGCAGCAATGAATTCCAGTAGCTCAGCCTGATCTCCGTGAAGCCTGCGCGGGCCAGGGTATCGCGCGCAAGAGTGGCGGAATAACGGCGGGCGTTGTGCACATGCGTGTCATGCGGGGAGCGGAGCCATTCCAGCCCCGGCAGGTTCAGCACCAGCCGGCCGCCGGGTGCCAGCACCCGGTGCATCTCGGCCAGCGCGCCGGCCTCGTCAACCGCGGCGTGGCAGAGCACGTCCAGGCTCACCACCGCGGTGAAGCGCGTATCGGGGAAGGGCATGGCGTTCACCGTGCCCACCGCCACCGGCAGGCCGGATTTCTGGCTGGCCCGGGCGGCGGCGGCGGGGGCGTATTCCAGCCCGAAGGCGGCGCGCCGGGGCCATTCCTCCCGCAGCCGGGCCAGGAAGCCGCCGGTGCCGCAGCCGGCATCCAGCACGCAGTCGCCACCCGCCGGGGGCGGGCCGAGAGCGGCGAGGGCGAGGGCGTGCAGGGCGCGGTACCACCACATCGCCCCCTCGACCGCGTCCATCTTCACGTATTCGTTGGGTTCCACGCCGGGTTTCTGGCACGCGGTGCGGTGCGGAAACAAGGCGCCGTGCCGAAACAAGCTTGCGACCCCGGCCCGCCATGCCGGCCGCGCCCGCCGCATCCGCGCCGCAATGCCCTTGCACCTTGCGGGCTGCGCGGCGAAGGATGCGCGCAACGCCAATGATCCAGCCGGACCACATCCCGCCGAAGCCGCCCAATATCCTGCCCCCTGGCCTGCCGCTGCCCGGCGGCGGCAGCCTGCTGGCGCCGGTGGCGGAGGCGGCACGGGAACGCTCCCTCCGGCTGCTGGCCCTGTTGCCGGCGCTGTTCTTCCTGGCGGTCGTGCTGGCGCCGCCACTCAACCACGATGTCGCGGCGGTGCTCAATTTCAGCGAGCGCTGGCTGGCCGGCGAGGGGCTCTACCGCGACCTGATCGACGTCAACCCGCCGCTGGTCTTCGTGCTGAACCTGCTGCCGGCGGCGATCGGTGCCTGGACGCCGCTGACCGCGGTGCAGGGGTTGCAGTTCAGCCTGCTGGCGCTGTGCGGGCTTTCCTGCTGGCTTGCCGCCCGGCTGCGCGCGACCGCGGCGGAGGCGCCGGTGGAGGCAGCCTGCCTCGGTGCCGGCGTGCCGCTGCTCTGCCTGGCGGCGGGCTATGATTTCGGCCAGCGCGAGCATCTGATGGCGGTGGCCGGCTTTCCCTACCTGCTGCTGGCCGCGCGGCGGGCGGAGGGGCAGCCGGCCCCGACCGGCCTGGCGCTGGGGGTGGCCGGTTTCGCCGCGCTGGGCTTCGCCCTGAAGCCGCATTTCCTGGCCATCCCCGCCCTGGTGGAAGCCTGGGTGCTGCTGCGCCGCGGCCCGGCGCGGGCGGCGCAGGATCCGGTGCCCTGGGCGATGGCGGCCATCTGGCTGGCCTACCTGGCGAGCATCCCGCTGCTCTTTCCCGGTTATTTCGGCCATGTGCTGCCGCTGGTCTGGGACAACTATCTCGGCCTCGGCGGGCTGGCATGGTGGCAGGTGCTGCTCTCGGACCGGCTGGGCACGGTGCTGTTGCTGCTGCTGCCCCTGCTGGTCCTGGCCTTCCGCCCGGGCGGGCGCGACCTGCCACGGGTGGTCGCGCTGGCTGCGCTCGGCGCGACCCTGGCCGCCGTGGTGCAGCGCAAGGGCTGGAC
>JAEWCI010000239.1 GCA_023390705.1 Pseudomonadota bacterium | reverse complement strand
AGCGCAGCCTGTGCGGCACGCTGGAGGAAGTGGCGCACGGCGGCCCGGACCGGCGGGGCGAAGGCCCGACCCTGGTGCTGGTGGGCGAGGCGGTGGCGCGCGGCACCAGGCCGCTGGAGACGCTGGCACTGGCCATGGCGTGAGCTTGTGCCGAGGGGTGCGACAGGGCGTTGCCCTCTCGTGCTCTCCCGCCAGGGGCCGAAAGGCCCCTGGACACCCGGCGCCTTCAGGCCGCGCGGGTTTCGGCCAGCCAGGCGAGCGCGCCCTTCGCCGCGGCAATGCCCGTGGCGAAGCTGGCCTGCAGCAGGTAGCCGCCGGTCGGTGCCTCCCAATCCAGCATCTCGCCGCAGGCGAAGACGCCAGGCCTTCCGCGCAGCATGAAGCGGTCGTCCAGTGCCGCGAAACGCAACCCGCCAGCCGAGGAGATGGCGCGGCCGATGGGCTGCGCCGCCGTCAGGCGCAGCGGCAGCGCCTTGACCAGCATGGCAAGGTCGTCACGCGCGGCGCCGGCATGCAGGGCTTCCTGCACCAGCCCGACCGCCACCGGCGCAAGCCCGGCCCGCTTGAGGCGCGAGGAGATGCTGACGCTGCCGCTGCCCAGCCGCCGCGCCAGCGCCGCACTGTCCAGATCGGGGCGGAGGTCCAGCAGCGCCACGGCCTCGCCCTTTGCCTCGATCGCCTCGCGCAACGGGGACGAGAGGGCATAGACGGCGCCGCCCTCGATGCCCGTCGCGGTAACGACGGCCTCGCCTCGCACGGTTCGGCCGGCGAAGGAAAGGGCGATGCGCTTCAGCGGCGCGCCTTCGAAGCGCGCGCGGAAATGCGCGGACCAGGGCACGGTGAATCCGACATTGGCCGGGCGCAGCGGGGCAACACTGCCTTCCGGCAGCAGCGCCACCCAGCCACCATCCGAGCCGAGCCGCGGCCAGGACGCGCCACCCAGCGCGAGCACCGTTGCGGCGGGGCGCAGCACGACCTCGCCCTGCCGCGTCGCGAAGCGCAGCGCGCCATCCTGCGTAAAACCCAGCCAGCGATGCCGCGGTCGTAGTTGCACGCCAAGCCCGGCCAGCCGCGCCAGCCAGGCCCGCAACAGTGGCGAGGCTTTCAGCACATGCGGAAAGACACGGCCGGAACTGCCGATGAAGGTCTCCTGCCCCAGGCCATGCGCCCAGTCGCGCAGGGCTTCGGGCGGAAAGGCGCGGATGGCCGGTTCCAGCGCGGAGCGGGCCTCGCCGTAGCGGGAAAGGAAAAGATCCAGCGGTTCGGAATGCGTCAGGTTCAACCCGCCGCGCCCGGCGATCAGCAGCTTGCGGGCGGGCGAGGGCATGTGGTCCAGCACCGTGACGGCCGCACCGCCACGCGCCAGGGCTTCCGCGGCCATCAGCCCGGCGGGGCCGGCGCCGATGACGGCAATTTCCATCAGCTTGTCAGCCATTGAAAGCGCCGCGATCTCTACCAGAGATCAGAAAGCACTTTCGCGTTTTGTAGCTTAGCAAGACTTGTGTAGCGGACACCGAATTGCGCGGGCGGTGCATTGCCCTTTCCGACACTCTGAGGCAGCGGAGCAGGCACGGATGAAAACAGGAACTCGTACTTGCCAGTGTCACCATATGGCTGGATCGCACTGATAGGAGCGACATGGGTGATCGCGGAAATGGGCGCAGCACGGTAAAATGCCATCCACTTCAACGCAGGCTTGCGCCATTCTGCGACTCGAAATGCCCTAAAGCGCTTTTCACCCATCGCAACATCCTCGAAGCCAGGGTCAATGGCGCCAACCACAATTGTATCCTGCGCAGCAAGATCCTTGGGCAGTTCTTGTTGCACTGGAGCTTCGGGAGTTTCCTTGGCAGGAGCCATTTCAAGCGCCGTGATTCTGAGGAGTGGTAACACATTCATAAAAGACAGCAGCGCGTCCCGCGTTGAGGGTAGATCGTACTCCGAAAGCTGCCAGCGTCCGCTTGGAACAGTATCATTTGTGACGATAGCCAGCTTTGCTGCTACCGCTTGGTTATAAATCTGCCTCTCTAACCATTCGGTCTGGGATCCGTTAAGGCCGTCACTGGCTGAAAAGGCGACCGCAGTGTCCCAGAAGCCTTTTCCTTTCAGATCCTTGACGTGGTTGTCCAGGCGCTTCCGCAAATCTGAGCTGCATCCTACATAAACCCGAGGCTTATCTGGGTCAGCCTCATCGTAGCCGTGCAGGAGGTAGACTCCCGCACGTGCGACCTCATCCCGGCCTTGCGCAACAGCCCAGTCTTTTCGGCGGAAGGCCACAGCACGCCAGGTTTTCCCCGGCCAACGCACGACCCGTACGCCCTCAGGATCGCCCGTAACCAAGTAAATCCCGATATCGTATGGGTCGCCCATGCTCACTTCCTAACGCACCCTATTCGCCACCAGATCGTCCACCACCGTCGGATCGGCCAGGGTGCTGGTATCGCCCAGGCTGTCCGTCTCGTTCGCGGCGATCTTGCGCAGGATGCGGCGCATGATCTTGCCGCTGCGGGTCTTGGGCAGGCTGGGCGCCCACTGGATGGCGTCAGGCGAGGCGATGGGGCCGATCTCCTTGCGCACCCAGGCCACCAATTCCTTGCGCAGCGCCTCGGTCGGCTCCTCGCCGGCATTCAGGGTGACGTAGCAGTAGATGCCCTGGCCCTTCAGGTCGTGCGGCATGCCGACCACCGCGGCCTCCGCCACCTTGGGGTGGGCCACCAGCGCGCTTTCGATCTCCGCCGTGCCCATGCGGTGGCCGGAGACGTTCAGCACGTCGTCCACCCGGCCGGTGATCCAGTAGTAGCCATCGGCATCGCGCCGGGCGCCGTCGCCGGTGAAATACATCCCCTTGAAGGTGGAGAAGTAGGTCTGCACGAAGCGCTCATGGTCGCCATAGACCGTGCGCATCTGGCCGGGCCAACTGTCCAGCAGCACCAGATTGCCCTCGGTGACGCCTTCCAGCAGGTTGCCTTCGCCATCCACCAGCGCCGGCTTGACACCCGGCAGCGGCAGGGTGGCGGAACCGGGCTTCTGCGCGATGGCGCCGGGCAGCGGGGAGATCAGGATGCCGCCGGTCTCCGTCTGCCACCAGGTATCGACGATGGGGCAGCGTTCGTCGCCGACCACGCGGTAGTACCACAGCCAGGCTTCCGGGTTGATCGGCTCGCCCACCGAACCCAGGATGCGCAGGGACTTGCGCGAATGCTTCTTCACCGGGCCCTCGCCCTCGCGCATCAGGGCGCGGATGGCGGTGGGCGCGGTGTAGAAGATATTGACCTGGTGCTTGTCCACCACCTGCCAGAAGCGGCCGACATCCGGGTAGTTCGGCACGCCCTCGAACATCAGCGTGGTCGCGCCGTTGGCCAGCGGGCCGTACACGATGTAGGTGTGGCCGGTCACCCAGCCGACATCGGCGGTGCACCAGTAGATCTCGCCCGGCTTGTAGTCGAAGACCAGTTCATGGGTGTAGCTGGCCCAGACCATGTAGCCGCCGGTGGTGTGCAGCACGCCCTTCGGCTTGCCGGTGGAGCCGCTGGTGTAGAGGATGAACAGCGGGTCCTCGGCGTTCATCGGCTCCGGCCGGCAGAAGGGGCTGGCGGCGTGGCACAGCGCGTCCCAGTCATGGTCGCGGCCCGCCTTCATGGTCACCTTGCCGCCGGTGTTCCGCGTCACCAGCACATGCCTGATGCTGGGGCAGCTCTCCAGCGCTTCGTCCGCATTGGCCTTCAGCGGCACCTTGCGGCCGCCGCGCCGGCCCTCGTCCGCCGTCAGCAGCATCACGCATTCGCTGTCCTGGATGCGCGATGAAAGGCTGTCCGGCGAGAAGCCGCCGAAAACGATGGAATGGATGGCGCCGATGCGGGCGCAGGCCAGCATGGCCACCGCGGCCTCGACAATCATCGGCAGGTAGATGCAGACCCGGTCGCCCTTCTTCACGCCCAGCTCGCGCATCACATTGGCCAGGCGGCAGACCTTCTCGTGCAACTCCTTGTAGGTGACCTTGCTGTCGCTGTTCGGGTCGTCGCCTTCCCAGATGATCGCCACCTGGTCGCCGCGCCCGGCCTCGATATGGCGGTCGAGGCAGGAGACGGAGGCGTTCAGCACACCGTCCTCGAACCACTTGATGGAGACATTGCCGGAAGTCGCGCCGAAATCGACGTTCCTGATCTTCGTTGGCGCCTGCATCCAGGCGATGCGGTTCATCTCGCCGCGCCAATAGGCATCCGGGTCGCGGGCGGCGGCGGCGTAGATCTCGCGGTAGCCCGCCTCGGTCACCTTGGCCTGGGCGGCGATCTCGGGCTTCACGGCAATCAGTTCATCGGCCATGGGCGTCTCCCTGGGCAGCCTCTGGGGCTGGCTACGGCGGCCTGCGCGTCGTCCTGAACGCGCGAACCGCTGCAGGTCGTTGTTTGTAGAGCAGCTTCACGCTTCCGGGCGTTCACGTCCGTCCGCGATCTGCTCTAGGGGGAGAATTGCCCATAGCGCCTTGCGCCCCGTCAATCGGGCAGCACGCGGCTTCCTGAAGGGGGTGGATTCAAGTTGACGGGCGCGGCAACCCCCGCCGCGCGGGGCGCGGCGGGGGCGACGATGGCCGGTTCACATTTCCTGGCCGTCGGGCGCGCCGCCGGCCGAAGGGTTCAGCCGCGCGGGGTGGCCG
>JAEWCI010000532.1 GCA_023390705.1 Pseudomonadota bacterium | reverse complement strand
GCGGCGCCACCGGCAATGCGGGGGCGCTGCTGGCACAGGGCGCCGATGCCAATATCGGCATGGCGCTGAGCCCGAAGGGCACCGGCTCCCTCAGCGCCCAGCCGCCGGACAGCACCGCGGCCGGGGGCAATGCGCGCGGCTCCTATGCCGTGGACTGGCAGACCACCCGCGGCGCGGCGACCCAGGTGGCCAGCGGAACCGGCGCGACGATCGCCGGGGGGATCAACAACACCGCTTCGGGGGCGCAGGCCACCGTGGGCGGCGGCAATGCCTGCACGGCCAGCGGCGCCAACGCCGCCGTGTCGGGCGGCATCAGCAACAACGCCAACGGCATCTATTCCTGGATACCGGGCGGGGCGAGCTGCAACACGCGCGGCGTTTGGGGGCGCGGTGCCTGGGGCTCCGGGCAGTTCGCCACCTCCGGCGATGCCCAGGCCGGCGAGCATGTGCTGCGGCGGCAGACCACGGATGGGACCGCGGCCCGCCTCACTTCCGACCACAATGGCGCCAGCGCGTCCAACACCGTCAACCTGCCGGCCAACGGCACCTACATGGCGCGCCTGCTGGTCGTGGCGCGGCAGACCGGGGGCAGCGCCGGCACGGCGGGCGACAGCGCCGGATGGACGACCGAAGTGCTGGTGAGGCGTGGCGCCACCGCCGCGGCCACCGTGCTGGTCGGCGGCGGCGGCGCCTCCCTCGCACCGAGCTACAGCGACGCCGGGGCGGCCGCCTGGCGCCTTTCGGTGGCGGCCGACACCACGAACGGCGCCATCGCGGTGAGTGGCACCGGCGAGGCGAACAAGACCATCAACTGGGTTGCCCGCGTGCTCTCGGCCGAGTGCGTCGGCTGATCCGCCCTTCCCCAACCAGATCGGAGCTGTCCCATGGCCCTTCTGAAGCCCATCGAGATCCGCAACACCGGCCTCGTCGCCGAATACTGGCGGCTGACGCATTGCCAGTTGGACCACGACGCCGGCGTGGTCGAATTCCGCCTGCACGGCTACCCGAACAAGGAGGCGCGCGATGCCGGCAAGGCGCCGCTGCCGGTGATCGCCTATCGCCTGGCGCCGGCGGCGCTGGGCGCTGCCTCGCTGCACAGCCTCACCACCGCGCAGCTCTACGAGGCGGCGAAGTCGCAGCCGGCGAATGACGGCGAGACCTGGTTCGCCGACGCGAGTGATTGCTGAGCCGCCACCCCCTGCCCCGCATCCGGAGAAGGCCATGCCCGACCTGACCGACTATGCCAAGAACCTGCTCGGCCGCGCGCTTTGCGGCCGGGCACCCGCCCTGCCCGCCCAGGTCTATCTCGGCCTCGGCACCGGCGGCAGCGATGCCACCGGCCTGGTGGGGGAGCCCGCCGGCAGCGGCTATGCCCGCCAGCGCGTCACCTTCAGCGGCACCGGCACGCAGCAGAACAGCAGCGCGCTGGTCTTCACCTTCACCGCCGCCGCCGGCCCCCTGACCCATGTCGGGCTGTTCGACGCGGCGACGGGCGGCAACCCGCTGACCTGGTCACCCCTGGCGCAGACCGCCAATGTCACCGGCGGCGGGACGGTGACGGTGAATGCCGGCAGCCTGAGTCTTACCGCCGGTTGAATGCCCCGCCGCCGCGCCCGCGCCGCCCGGCGCGGCGGCCCCGGCACCCCGGTCCACGCCCGGCGCATGGAAGCAATGCCGGGGACGCTTGAGGACCGGCGGACCGCTCCGCTATCCTCCGGCCCGAGCCCGGAGCCTGTCTTGGTCTTGAACCCCTTGGATACCGCCCGCCGCGTGCCGGAGCCTGCCGCGCCCGCCGCCGTGGACTTCTGCGCGAATTGCGGCAGCCGGATCGCCGGGCTGTGCCGGCCCCTGGATGCCGCGGCGCTGGACGAGATTTCCGCCGAGTCGGAGCGCATCAGCCTGCCGGCCCGCGCCATGGTGTTCCGTGAAGGCGACCCGGCCGGCAAGGTGTTCACCCTCATCGAGGGCACGGCCAAGCTCACCCGGCTGCTGGCCGATGGCAGGCAGCAGGTGGTCGGCTTCCGCTTCGCCGGCGACATCATCGGCTACACCACCCGGCGGGAATATCCTTTCGATGCCGAATTGCTGACCGGCGCGCAGCTCTGCCGCCTGGACCGCGGCCGGCTGGACAGGCTGCTGCGCCGCTTCCCGCTGCTGGAACGCCGGATGCTGGACCTCTGCATCCAGGAACTGAACACCACCCAGGAACAGCTCGTCACCGTGGGCCGCCGGCCGGCGGAAGCCCGGGTGGCCGCCTTCCTGCTCTCATTGAATGAGGCCTGCCGCCGCCGTGGCCGCACCGGCCGGGTGCTGGACATGCCGATGACCCGGGCGGACATCGCCGATTTCCTCGGCCTGACCCTGGAAACGGTCAGCCGCACCTTCACCGCCTTCCGCAAACGCGGCTGGCTGCGCGAGCCCGGGCACATGAAGGTGGAGTTGCTGGATACCGGCGCGCTCAACGCCCTGGCCCAGGGGACCAGCGAGGGCTGATTTCGGCCGCATGCCGGATTTGTCGCCGCGGCCGATGGCTGGCACACTCCGCCGATGATCAAGGCAGGCATCGTCGGCCTCGGCTGGTGGGGCGAAAAGCTGCTGGAGGCCGCCCGGCCCGCCGGCGACAGGATCCGCTTCGTGCACGGCGTCAGCCCGCGCCCGGCGCTGCGCCAGGCAGTGGCGGAAGCCCATGGCCTGCGCCTTTCGGCCAGCATCGCCGAGATGCTGCGCGACCCGGAAGTGGAGGCGGTGGTGCTCGCCACCCCGCATTCCCTGCATGTCCGGCAGATCGAGGAAGTGGCGCGGGCCGGCAGGCCGGTATTCTGCGAGAAGCCGCTGACCCTGAAGCGCGAGGATGCGCTGCGCGCGGTGCGCGCCTGCGAGGCGGCCGGGGTGCCGCTGGCGCTGGGCCACAACCGGCGCTTCCTGCCTTCCCTGGCGGTGCTGCGCGGCGCGATGCGGGACGGCCGCCTGGGCCGGCTGCTGCATGTGGAAGGCCATGTCAGCAACGAGAATTCCTCCAGCAGTTTCGCCCCCTGGCGGCATGAGGAGGCCGAGAGCCCGGCGGGCGGCCTGACCGGCACCGGCATCCACATGCTGGACTGCTTCGTGAACCTGCTGGGCCCGGTGGCGCGGGTGACGACGCAGCTTATCCGCTGGCAGCCGCCGCCCGGCGCGCTGGACAGCCTTTCGGTGATGCTGGAATTCCGCAATGGCATGTCCGGCACCCTGGCCATGGTCCGCGCCACGCCGCGCTACTGGCGGCTGCACCTGTTCGGCACCACCGGCAGCATCGAGAACCACGACGAGAACGAAATCCGCTGGCGCCTTTCCGGCCAGCCGCACCGGTGCGAGACCCTGCCGGCGGTGGACACGCTGCGGCTGGAACTGGAAGCCTTCGCCACGGCGCTGGAAGGCGGCGCACCCTACCCGCTGCGGTACGACCAGATGATCGACACCGTGGCGGTGTTCGAGGCGGTGGCGCGTTCCGTCGCCGCCGGCGGCCGCACCACCGAGGTGGAGAGCGGCTGACGCCGCCCCCCTGCCGGGCGTTACCCGTCTATCCGCAAGCCTGCCTCGCGGATCACCCGGCCCCAGAAATGCCCCTGTTGGGTCACGAAGGCCTGCGCCTCGTCCGGCGACCATGGCGGCGGGGAGATGACGCCGAGCGCATCCAGCCGCGCGCGATAGACCGGGTCCTTGATCCCGGCGAGGATGTCTGCATTGGCGCGGATGATGATCTCGTCCGGCACGCCGGCCGGGGCCATCATGCCGCTCCAGCCCGTCACGCTGTACTCGCGGGAGATGGTGTTGGTGATGCTCGGCACGCCGGGCAATGACGCCACGCCGTCGCCGGAAGTGACCGCAAGGGCGCGCAGCCGGCCGGCACGGACATGCGGCAGGGCGCTGGTGATGCTGTCCACCATCACCTTCACCACGCCGGCCACGGTATCCGTCACCGCCGGGCCGCTGCCGCGGTAGGCCACATGGTTCAACTTCAGGCCGAGCTGGTGGCGCATCAGCTCCCCGGCCATGTGCTGCACGGTGCCCGGCCCGCCGGAAGCGTAGTCCACCTGGTTCTGCCGCGTATGGGCGACGAATTCCTGGATGGTTTGCGCCGGGAAGGAGGGATGCACCACCAGCAGCACCGGCGGGTTGGAAACAACGGCGATGGTGCGGAAATCGCGCAGCGGATCGTAGGGCACGTTCGGCACCATGGCCGGCATGACGTTGATGGAGCCGATCGCCGCATAGGTCAGGGTGTAGCCGTCGGGCGCGGAATTCTTCACCGCTTCCAGGCCGATGGCGCCACCCCCGCCGCCGCGGTTCTCCACGAAGACCCGCTGCGGCCAGCGCTGGGAGAGGATCTCGGCGCAGATGCGGCCCAGCGTGTCGCTCGACTGGCCCGGCGGATAGGGCACGATGACGCGCACCGGGCGGTTGGGATAGGGCCCTTCCTGCGCCCGCGCTGGCAGCGGCGCGACAAGGGAAGTGAGCGCCGCGCCGAGCGCGGCCCTGCGGGTGACGGACATGGCATTCCTCCTGGCCCCTCTGCGGGGGGTGCGGAGGAATGCTGCCACACTCCGCGGGCCGGGGAACAGCCCGCGCATGCGGCTTTCCGCGCCGCTACAACCCGATCAGACTGCGGGTGACGGAGAAGGTGCCGCCGCCCCAGGGCACCAGGCAGGTCATCTTCACCCCCGGCCCGCCGGTGGGGATGATGACGATGTCCTGCGGCGTGCGGGCCAGCGGCCAATCGCCCGACTCGCGCTGCAGCCAGTCCTGGATCGCGGCCAGGTCCCAGCCATGCCGGACGAAGACATCGGCCATCTCGGCCGGCATCAGCAGGATCTGCTCCCGCCCCTCGCGCTGCTTGCCGCCGCCGCCGGCGACCCGGCTGCCATGCATGGCGGCCAACACCGGCCGCAGCACCGTTTCCGGGGAGGTGGCGCCGGCTTCCGGCAGCACCTCGATCGTGCCGGAGACGCCGAGCACGGTGACGGCGCTGTCGGTTTCCGCCAGGCCGCGCCGCACCGCCAGCGAGGGCAGCAGCGGATGCGCACCCTCGGCGAAGCCGAAGCCGTATTTGCCGGGCTGGCCCATGGTGGCCATGTCGCCGCTTTCCGGCCTGCCGCCGCCGATGGCGTACATCACCAGGCGCAGGGCGCGGCCGATGCAGGCGTTGGCGCGGTTGCCGGGGCCGAGGCAATTGGTGCCCGAATTCATCCCCAGCTTCTGCACCGCCGGCCCATGCACCACCACCGCGGTGGTCGGGGTGCCGGTAGTGGTCTGGATGCCAAGGAGGTTGAACTCATCCGCCAGGCTGGCGACCGCCGCACTCAGCACCACCGGCAATTCCGCCGGCACGCAGCCCGCCAGCACGCAGCAATAGGCCACCGCTTCCGGCGTCAGCATGCCGAAGAGCGGCGGCATCATGCCGAATTCCTGGCCGGGGTCCTTCACCCCCTGCAGCATGCGCACCATCCGCGCTTCGGTCGGCAGCACCAGCGGCAGCCCGTCCCCGAAGCCGGCTTCCAGCAATTGCGCCTGGGCCGCATCCCAATCCGCATCCGGCGGAATGAGCGGCGCTTCCTCCGCGCCGACCAGGATCATGCCGGCACCTTCACCCGGGTGGAGATGACGGCCGTGCCGCCGAAGGAGGAGATCCAGGCGGAATGCTTGCCGGGGCCCCCGGCGACCAGGATGTGCAGCGCCTGCGGCGAGGGCATGACGGTGAACTTGCCGTTGACCGGAGTGTGCCCGCCATGGGCATAGGCTTCCTGGTTCTCCGGCGAGACACTCTCCACCGGCACCCGGGCATGCTCATACAGGTATTCCTGCATGGACTCGATGGTGAAGCCGTCGCGATGCAGCGTGGCGGCGTGTTCCGGTCCGATCACCAGGATCAGCGGCCCCTTGCCATAGATGTTGTTCGACCCCGGCTGGGCGATGCTGCCAGCGAAGGTGGTGAGCAAGCCGAGGCCGGTGGTGCTGCCATGGTCGTTGATGTTGTGCGGCGGCTCCGCCGCCATCACCGTCACCACGCTGTCCTTCGCGTCGAAGCCGCGGCGGAC
>JAEWCI010000568.1 GCA_023390705.1 Pseudomonadota bacterium | reverse complement strand
GTTCGGCCACGGCGCGCAGGAGTTCCGGCCCGGGGTTCTCGCCATGGGCATCGGCGGCCAGGCCGGTGAGCGCCCAGACGGCATCCAACCCCGCCGCCTGGGCGCCGGCGAGGTCGGTATGCGGGCTGTCGCCGATGGCCACCACGCGGCGCTTGTCGGCGATGCCCAGCAGGTCCAGCACCGGCTGATAGACCGCCGGGTCGGGCTTGCCGACCTCGAAGATGTCGCCTTCCAGGGCGCGATACACATCCGCCAGGGCGCCGGCGCAGATCAGCCGCTCCCCGCCCACCATCACCGCGCGGTCCGGGTTGACGCAGAGCATCGGCAGGCTGTGGCGGGCACATTCCTCCAGCGCCGGGCGGTAGGGTTCCGGGCTCTGCGGCCCGCGTTCCGGGTCCGGGCCGGTATTGAGCAGGAAATCGGCCCCGGCCGGGTCGGCCACCAGTTCCGCCGCGCCGTCCTCCACCACCGAGAGGTCGCGCTCCGGCCCGATATGGAAGGCGCGGCGGCCGAGCCGGGCGAACCAGGGATGGCGGCGTTCCTTCAGCATCCGCCAGGCGGCCTCGCCGGAGGAGATGATGCCGTCGTAGAGGGCGCGGTCCAGCCCCATGCGGTCCAGCGTGGACTGCACGAACCAGGACCGGCGCGGCGCATTGGTCAGGAAGACCACCCGCTTGCCGCGCGCCTTCAGCGCCGCCAGCGCCTCCGGCACGCCGGGATAGGGCCGCCTGCCGTCATGCACCACGCCCCAGAGGTCGAGGATGAAGCCGTCATAGCGCTCCGCCAGCGGGGCGATGCCGTCGAGGATGTCCATTTGCCGTCTTTCCAAGGACCTGATGCGCGATAGCCGCTTCAATGGGCTGTTGCCGGGATGACATGGCGTAACCCCACCCTTGCGATGGAACGGGTAACGCTCAGTGGCAAGGCAGCCAATCCCGGCGGCTGTAGCCTTGGTGACCTTGGGACGACAACCGGCATCGATCCCGTGGCGGAAAATCGCACTGGTCCGCATCGGCGTGGCGGCAGCAACGCGCATTGCGTGCAGCACCATCGGCACTGGCTTGGCCGAACCTGGCCTTGCCACCGGCCTGTAGGTGGTCCATCCGCGCCGGCGCCAACCTCGTTGCGGTCTGCAGATCTACCACCGGACCGGCGGGGCCAAGTCCAGGTTGCTAGTCAGTGTCCTGGTTGCTGCTCACCAAGGTGGAATCCCCTCCGTATCTTTCACCAGCGGCAACATTCTGGGCGGCATATCCGCCAGGCATCGGGCCGCACGCGGCCAGTGCAAGCAGCAGGAGGACCGTCGCCGTGAACGCCGATCCGCCTGTGATTCTGGAATCCTGGTGAGCTTTCATCGCGTCCTCCATCCCGCGGCCTTTCGCCGCAGGCGGGAGGGTGCCTGGCCGGGCTTCCGGAAATCCTGAAGGAAGGCCGATTTCCTGGCGAAGCTTCGGCGAATTCGGATAACATGCCACCGAAGGGTAATGCCCGAGGCGAGATCGATGGATAGCGCCGCGCATGAACACCCGCCGCATGCTTCACCACCGGTAACGGACTACCGTTTCTGCGGCTTCGCGCTGGACCCTGCGCGAGGCGTCCTGCACCGGCCGGACGGGGCCGAGATCGGGCTGCGGCCCAAGACCACCGATGTGCTGTGCCACCTCGCCCGGAAGGCGGGCCAGGTCGTGTCGCGCGACGAACTCATGGAGGAGGTCTGGCCAGGGGTTGTCGTCACCGACGACAGCATCACGCAGTGCATCGCCGAGATCCGCCGCGCGCTCGGCGAAGAAGGCGCGCAACTCGTGCGCACATGGCCGAAACGCGGCTACACGCTGGCGGCCGAGGTGACGCCCGAGGATGTTCCGCCGCCGCCGCATGCTGTTCCGCCCGGCGATGTGGAGGCGGACGCTGCGCCGCCGCTTGCGGTGTCCCATTCCGGCGTCAAGCCGCCAGTTGGGCGCCTGCGTCACATCCGGCTGCTGTCAGGCACCTTGCTCATCGCAGCCCTGGTGGCAGCCGGCTGGTGGGCCATGGCTTCGCGTCAGCCGAACTCCGGGCCACTGGCCGTGGCCACGGGGCCACCAGGCGCCAGCCCGGCCACCCTGCTGCCGGCCCGGCCGCTGTCGCTGGTGGTGCTGCCTTTCGCCAATCTCGGCGGCAACCCCGGGCAGGAGCATTTCGCGGATGGGATCACCGCCGACCTGACCACCGCGCTGGCACAGATCCCCGGCAGCTTCGTCCCCGGCCGGGGCACCGCCCTGGCCTACAAGGACCGGGCCGTGGATGTGCGGCAGATCGGGCGCGAACTTGGTGTCCGCTATGTCGTGCAGGGAAGTGTGCGGCCGGTCGGGGCGCAGCTCCGGGTCAATGTCCAGGTCCTCGACGCGGCGTCCGGCGCCCATCTATGGGCGATGGACTTCAATGAGCAGCTCGCGGATGTCGCCAATCCGACAAGCCCGCTCGCGTCGCGCATCAGGGCGGCGCTCGGCGACAGCCTCATTTGGATCGAGGGGGATCGGGCGCGGGCGAACCCCACGCAGGACGCGACGGCGGTGGAACTGCTGATGCGCGGACGTGCCCTGCTGAACTCACCCGCGACGGTCGAGGACATGCAGGAGGCACGCCGGCTGTTCGAGCGTTCCCTTGCCCTCGACGGGAACTCGGCCGATGCCCATGCCTATGCGGGCATGAACCTGGTGAACCTGTGGCACCACGACTGGGCGGCGGACAGGGAAGATCTCCTCCGACGCGCCGAGGAGCACGCCAGGCGTGCGCTCGAACTCAATCCCTGGCTCGCGCGGGGGCACTACGTCCGGGGCATGGTCCATCAGGGCCGGCAGCGCTTCGACCAGGCCCTGGCGGCGTTCGAGATTGCCTTCGCGCTCAACCCCAACCAGCCGAATTTCCACGCACGCCGCGGCTGGGTGAAGAACCTGATGGGCAACCCGGTGGAAGCCCTTGCCGATTTCGAGCAGGCCGTGCGGATCAGCCCGCATCATGCCTATGTCGGCACCACCTATTGGGGCATGGCATTCGCCAACCTGATGCTTGGCCGCGACGCGGATGCCGCCGCCCATGCATTGCGGGCTGTCGTCGGCAATCCGACCCTTCCCGATGTGCGCCTCCAGCTTGCCTCGACCCTCGCGCTGGTGGGCCGGACGGAGGAGGCGCGGATCGCCCTCGGCGAGTTCCGCAGGCTTCGCCCCGAGATGACGGTCGAGCACTTCCGCCGGCGGAGTCGGGAGATTTCCGGCCATCCCCTGTGGCTGGCGACCCGCGACAGGGAGGCCGAGGCGCTGCGCGCGGTCGGCATGCCGGAGGAGTGATGCCGCCCCATACCGGGGCCTGTATCAGCCCTCCACCCCCACCGCCTCGGCCACACTCCCGAACCCCTCGGCCCGCAGCAGCGCCGCCAACTCCTGCTTGATGCGCCCGACCAGAGCCGGCCCGCCATAGGCGAAGCCGGTATAGATCTGCACCAGGCTGGCCCCGGCCTTGATTTTGGCCAGCGCCGTCGCGCCGCTGTCCACCCCGCCGACGCCGATCAGCGTCAGCCTGCCCCGTGCCAGCCGGAAGCACTGCCGCAGCACCTCGGTCGAGCGGGCGAAGACCGGCGGGCCGGAAAGCCCGCCCGCCTGGGCGCGGTGCGGCGAGCGCAGCGTGGACGGACGCGCGATGGTGGTGTTGGAGACGATCAGCCCGGCCACGCCGCGCGCGGCGCAGGCCTCGATGATCGGGCCCAGCGCCTCGTCGGCCAGGTCGGGGGCGATCTTCACCAGCAGCGGTGGCCGCTTCTCCAGCCCGGCGGCGGCGGTGGCGATGGCGTCCAGGATGGCGCCCAGCCGCTCCTCGCCCTGCAGATCCCGCAGCCCCGGGGTGTTGGGGGAGGAGACATTGACCGTCACGTAGTCCGCCAGCGGCGCCAGGGCGGCATAGAGCGCGGGGTAGTCGCGTTCCGGCACCGCGCCTTCCTTGTTCACCCCGATATTGGCCCCGAACACCGCCGGCAGCGGTCGCGGCAGGGCGGCGAGGCGGGCGCGGTACGGCTCCAGCCCGCCATTGTTGAAGCCCATGCGGTTGATGACGGCGCGGTCCTCCTCCAGCCGGAACAGCCGCGGGCGCGGGTTGCCGGGCTGCGGGCGGGGGGTCACGGTGCCGGCCTCGACGAAGCCGAAGCCCAGCCGCATCAGCGGTAGCACCGCCGCGGCATCCTTGTCGAAGCCGGCGGCGAGGCCGAGGGGGTTGCGGAATTCCAGGCCGAAGGCGCGGGTCGCCAGGATGGGGTCGTCCGGCCGCGCATCGCGCCCGGCCAGGCCCAGCGCCAGGGCGCGGAGCGCCAGGCCATGCGCGGTTTCGGCATCCAGGCCGCGCAGCAGCGGCATCAGGGCGGAGGCAAGGGCGGGGAACATGGGGGCGCTCAATGCCCCAGCGCGGGGGCGATGGAAACCCCGCCTTGACCCTGCCCGGCGCCATGGGGACAACCACCGCACGGCACCGCCGGGGGGAAATGCCTATGCTGCCGCGCCTGATTGCCGATCTGCGGGCCATATCCGGCCCGGGCATGGCGGGCTTCCGCCCGGATCGGCGCCGCCCGGCATGAAGGGGCCGCTGCTGCTGCTGGCGGGCATCGTCCTGTTCAGCCTGCTGGATGCCAACAGCAAGCTGCTCTCGGCGCAGTATCCGCTCGGGCAGGTCGTGGTCATCCGCTATGTCACGCTGCTCGTCCTGTTCTTCCTGGTGCGGGCGATCCGGCCGGGCCTGGGCGGGCCGGTGACGACGAAGCGGCCCTGGCTGCATGTGGCGCGGGCCTGTTCGATGATGGTCTCGGCCGCCGGCTTCTTCCTGGCCTTCCGCCGGCTGCCGCTGGCCGAAGGCTATCTGGTCTTCTTCACCGCGCCGCTGCTCACCCTGGTGCTGGCGGCGCTGGTGCTGCGGGAGGCAGTGCCGCGCGCGGCCTGGTTCTGGACCGCGCTGGGCTTCGCCGGCGTGCTGCTTTCCATCCTGCCGAAGCTGGGCAACGGCGGCGGCTCCATCGAGGGCTATTTCTGGGTGACGCTCGGCACCCTTTCCTACGCGGTCAACCAGACCATCAACCGCAGCCTGCGGGAGGAAGCCGGGCCGGCGCGCATCCTGCTGTGGCCCAGCCTGCTGGGGATCTTCGTCTATGGCCCGCCCGCGGCGCTGCACTGGGTGGACCCGCCGCCGCTGCACCTGGCGGCGCTTGCGGCCAATGGCGTGGTGGCGGGTGCCGCCATCGCGCTGACCGCCGCGGCCTTCCGCCATGCCGATGCGGCGCGGCTCGGCCCCTATGGCTTTGCCGCGCTGCCTGCTTCTATCGCGCTCGACCTGGCGATCTGGGGCCATCCGCCGGATGCGGCAACGATCCTGGGCGGCATGGTGGTGGTGGGCGCCTGCCTGATGAGCGAAAGGGCGCGGCGGCGCGGGCTGATGC
>JAEWCI010000555.1 GCA_023390705.1 Pseudomonadota bacterium | reverse complement strand
CGCTGGTGCTGACCCAGAGTGCCTGGGTGCTGACCTATTGCGGTGAGGCAACCGCCGCCATCGGGCAGTTCAGCCGCGCCCTGCGGCTGAACCCGCTGGACGCCGAGGTGGACGCCGCGTCGGGCCTCGGCATGGCGCAGCTCGCCGCCGGCGAGGACGAGGCGGCGCTCGGGTCGGCGATGCTGGGCGTCTGCGACGCGCGGCCGCACGGCACCGCCTTCCGCGTGGCGATCGTGGCGCTGGTCCGGCTGGGCCGACTGGCGGAGGCGCGTGCGATGGCCGGGCGGTTCATGCGCCTGTTTCCCGCCTTCCGGATCAGGCGGCGGGGCTACATGCCGCATTTCCGCGATACCGGCTTCGTCGCCGGCTATGTCGGCGCGCTGCTCCTGGCCGGCGTGCCGGAAGATGCCGGCGGCCCCGCAGAGGCGCCACCCGGGACGGCCGCCGGGTCCTGAAACGGAGGGAACCGGCCCCTCCCGGCCCGTCGCAGCAGGTGGCGGGCCAGGAGGGATTGGATACTACGCCCTGCCGTAGGTGTCCTCGAAGCGGACGATGTCGTCCTCGCCGAGATAGCTGCCCACCTGCACCTCGATCAGGGTCAGCGGGATCATGCCGGGGTTCTCCAGGCGGTGGACGCTGCCCAGCGGCAGGTAGACGCTCTCATTCTCCCGCAGCAGGATGGTTTCGGCGTCCCGCTGCACCACCGCGGTGCCGTTCACCACCACCCAGTGCTCGGCGCGGTGGTAGTGCTTCTGCAGGGAGAGCTTCTGGCCGGGGCGGACCTGGATCTTCTTCACCTGGAAGCGCTCGCCCTGGATCACGCCCTCATAATGGCCCCAGGGGCGATAGACCCGGCGATGCTC
Source organism: Pseudomonadota bacterium (assembly GCA_023390705.1). Lineage (GTDB taxonomy): Bacteria > Pseudomonadota > Alphaproteobacteria > Acetobacterales > Acetobacteraceae > JAEWCI01. The sequence continues at coordinate 3,492 of JAEWCI010000555.1, read as the reverse complement.
GGTCGCCTCCGTCCGGCCATGGGCGCGCATCTGCTCGACCAGCGCCTTCACCTCCTGGGCGCGCTCGCGCGGGATCACCAGCACCGCGTCCTCGCTGGTCACCACGACCACGTCGCGCATGCCCACCACCGCGGTCAGCATCCCCTCGGAGCGGACATAGCAGCCGGCGCTGTCCAGCAGTTCCACCGGGCCCTGGGTGGCATTGCCGGCGGCATCCCTGGCCGAAACCTCCCACATCGCGTCCCAGGCGCCGACATCGGACCAGCCCAGGCTGGCCGGCACCACCGCGGCGCGGTCGGTCTTCTCCATCACCGCGTAGTCTATCGAGATCGCCGGCGCCGCGGTGAAGGCGGCCGCGTCCAGGCGGATGAAGTCGAGGTCGCGCTTCGCCCCGGCCAGCGCGGCGCGGGTGGCTTCCAGCACCGCCGGGGCATGGCGCCCCAGCTCCGCCAGCAGGGTGGCGGCGGTGCCGACGAACATGCCGGAATTCCACAGATGCCGGCCACCGGCCACCAGCCGCTCGGCGGTGGCGGTGTCCGGCTTCTCGATGAAGCGGTCCAGCGCCCGCACGCCGGGCGCCCCGGGCAGGGGCTCGCCGGCCGCGATGTAGCCATAGCCGGTTTCCGGCGCGGTCGGGGTCATGCCGAAGGTGACGATCCGTCCGGCCCGGGCGGCCACCGCCGCCAGCGCCAGGGCTTCATGCAGCGCCGGGACATCGGCGATGGCGGCGTCCGCAGCCATCACCCAGAGTACCGCGTCCGGCGCCTCCTCATGCACCAGCAGGGCGGCGGTGGCGATGGCCGGGGCGCTGTTGCGGCCCGCCGGTTCCAGCAGGATGCGCGGCTCCGCCACCCCGGCCGAGCGGAGCTGTTCCGCCACCAGGAAGCGGTGCGCCTCGTTGCAGACCACGACCGGCGGGGTGAAGCCGGGGCCGGCGGCACGGCCGGCGGTTTCCTGCAGCATGGTGCCGGGGCCGATCAGGGGCAGGAACTGCTTGGGGAAGCCCTGGCGCGACAGCGGCCAGAGCCTGGTGCCGGTGCCACCGCACAGGATGACGGGAACGATGTGCTCAGGGGCAGCGGGCATACGGGCCTCTCAGATACGGCGAAGAGGGGCGAAGCATGGCGCGCTGGCACGCCATTTTGAAGGCACGGCGCCGACAAGATCGGGGCAGCGGCCGGATGGCCCGCCTCCTGCGCCTTCAGCGAAGCTGCGGCGGCCCGGCCGCAAGGCGGAACGGCGCCACGGGATGCCGGCCGCCCCTGCCTGGTCCCGGCCGGCGCCACGGGTCCTGCCGGATTGATCCCACGGCATTCCGTTCGGCGCCCGAAGGGGGTCCTTCGGGCCTGGGTGTTGCCGGAAGCGGCTCAGCGCAGCAGCAACCCGGCGAGGATCGCCAGCGGTGCCAGCAGCAGCACGATGGCGAAGGCGCGCAACAGCAGCACTGCCAGGCTCGCAATGCGCACCGGCAGGCCGGCCGGCGCCTCCGAGGCCCGGCCATCGGCCCGTGCGACCGCCGCTGACGCAGCCTTTTCGGGAGGCCGCAAGGATAAAGCCCTTCCTTCTTTCGCCATAAACATGAAGCGCGACCGCCCTTCGCCTTGCAAGGGAATTTGCGCGCTTCTCGATCCCTCCGTAGGGGTTTGCCTCGCCTCGGCTCACGGCATAGTGTCCGCTCGCCGCAACCGGAGGTGTGAGGCGTTGAGACAGCAGGTTGGGCCTGCCCGGCCGCGGGTCTTCCTCGATGGCCACAACCTGGCGCTGGACCAGGGCACCGGGGTGGCCACCTATTCCCGCAACCTCAGCTTCGCCATGCAGCGGCTGGGCTTCGAGGTGGGGGTGCTGTACGGCACCCGTGCCTCGCCCTCGATAGACCCGCTGATCCGCGAGATCGCCTTCTTCGACGAAAGGGTGGGCGACCCGCCGCAATGGCTGGTGGCGCTGCGTCGCCTGCGCCGCCTGCTGAACGCCCCGCTGGGCGAACAGGCGGTGCGGGTGCCGATCTCTGGCCGGGTGATCGCCACCGGCTTCCGGGACAGGCTGCCGGCCTTCGACGAGATCTGGAACGCCCAGGACCTGTTCCAGCAGGCCCAGGTGCACCACCGGGTCTTCGGCACCAGGCTGCGGGCCCGGCTCTCCCACCGGCCGGCGCTGATGCACTGGACCTATCCGCTGCCGCTGCGCATCCCCGGCACGCGCAACATCTACACGCTGCACGACCTCGTGCCGCTGCGCCTGCCCTTCACCACGCTGGACAACAAGCGACGCTACTTCCGCATGTGCCGCCTGCTGGCCCGCCGGGCGGACCACATCGTCACCGTCTCCGAAGCCTCGAAACGCGACATCGTCCAGTTGCTGGGCGTCCCGGAGGAGCGGGTGACCAACACCTACCAGGCGGTCGAGATCCCGGCGAAGTTCCGCAACCTGCCCCTGCCGGCGGCGCAGGACGAGGTGCGCGGCAGCTTCGGCCTGGAACCCGGCCAGTACTGGCTGTTCTTCGGCGCCATCGAGCCGAAGAAGAATGTCGGCCGGCTGATCCAGGCCTTCCTGGCCAGCGGGGTGGACGGGCCGCTGGTCATCGTCGGCAAGCAGGCCTGGAAGAGCGAACAGGAACTGCGCCTGCTGTTCGACGACCATATCCGCACCCTGGTGCAGGATGGCTCCGTGCTGCGGACGCGGCGCAAGATCATCCTGCTGGACTACGCCCCCTTCCGCCTGCTGGTCAGCCTGATCCGCAGCGCCCGGGCGGTGCTGTTCCCCTCGCTCTATGAAGGCTTCGGCCTGCCGGCGCTGGAAGCCATGCTGCTGGGCACGCCGGTGATCACCGCCGACACCTCCTCCCTGCCCGAAGTGGTGGGCGACGCCGCGCTGACCGTGGACCCCTACGACATCGGCCAGTTGGTGCAGGCCATCCAGGCCCTGGACCGCGACCCGCAGTTGCGCGCCCGCCTGGCCGGGGCCGGGCCGCGGCGCGCCGCGCTGTTCAGCCCGGACCGCTATGAGGCACGGCTTGCGGCGCTCTACACTCGGCTGGGGGTGCGGCCGCTGGCGGAAGCGGACAGGCCGGCCCTGGCGGAATAGGCCAGCCGGGGAGGCAGGGTTTGGACAGCGTCAGCCGCAGCATCGAAGCCGCCGACCTGCTGCATGGCGAGGACCACGATTTCGTGGTGAACGCCTATCTCGCCATCCTGCGCCGCTGGCCGGACGAGGGCGGCTACCACCACTACCTGCGGCTCATCACCAACCGGCCTGAACGGCGGATCGAGGTGATCCGCGCCATGGCGGGTTCGGACGAAGCGAAGCGGGCCGGCTCGCGCATCACGATCGGCGCGGAGCCGGTGGAGCCCGGGGACCCGCAGCGCGCCCTGGCGACCATGCTGGACGTCCGCACCAGCCTGCTCCACGCCGAGACGCAGCGCCTGCGCGCCGCGCTGGAGGAGCTGGGCGGCGTCGGCGGGCCTGAGGTGGAGGGGCTGCGCGCCGGGCTGATGG
>JAEWCI010000468.1 GCA_023390705.1 Pseudomonadota bacterium | reverse complement strand
GCACGGGCCAGCGCCGGCAGGGCGACCAGGGCGAAGGCCAGCCCGCCCGGCACCCACATCAGCAGCCCGCCGAGTTGCTGGTCCTCCAGCGGCGTCAGCCCCCAGGGCAGCGTCGTCAGCGCATGCGGGGTGAAAAGCGGCCGTGGCGCGAAGGTGAGGAAGGCGCCGAGCGCGCCCATCTGCGCCGCGGTGGCCAGCCCCGCCAGCAGCGCCGCATCGGGCCGCGCCACGGCATCGCGCAGCAGGCCGCGCCACAGCCAGGCCGCGCTGAGGACCAAGCTGGCCTGCATCGCCCAATAGGCCGCATCGGCCCGGAATGTCGCGGCATAGGGCCCGGGCAGGTGCCACAGCCAGAGCACAGCCGCGAAGGCGCCCGCCGAGGCAGCCAGTCCGCCCGCGGCGGCGGTCCGGCGGGATGCCGGCATGGCCAGGGCGAGCAGCGGCGCCGCCACGGTCAGCAGCAGAACATGCTGCGACACCCGCGCCGAGAACAGCGCCACCGAGAGATTGCAGAGCGGCGAAACCAGGGCCAGGGCCAGCACGCCCCAGCCGGCGAGCAGGGCGCGGCGGTCGCCGGCCGGGCGCCAGGCCAGCAGCAGCCCGGCCAGCAGCAGGCCGGACAGCCAGGGGTCCAGGTTCCAGGTCACGCCGCCCGGCAATGGCGGCGCCCCGCAATAGGGCGTGTCCGGCGGCATCCGTTGCTCTCCTGGGATTGCGGGGCCGGCGATGCAACGCAGGAGGTGCGCGATGGTGGCGGAGCGTTCAGCGATGGCAGATGGAACAGCGCGTCAGTGGCGGCACCTCGGTGCCCTCCTGCCGGTAGCGCGGCGGGGCATAGGGCGGAGGCGGAGTGGCGCCGGCCTGCCAATCCCGCGCGAAGACCGCCTCGGGCGGCCGCAGCCGGGGCGCCGGGTTCCGGTGGCAGTCCAGGCACCAGCCCATGGAGAGGGTTTCCACCTTCACCGTGCGCGGCATGGTCCAGACCTGGCCGTGACAGGTTTCGCAGGCCACCCCGGCGGCGCTGTGCCGGCCATGGTGGAAGCGCACATGCTCTGGCAGCCGGTGGACGGAGGCCCAGGTCACCGGCTCATCCATCGCCAGGGCGGTGTGCAGCGGCGCAAGCTGCGCCGTCACGCTCCATACGCTTTCGTGGCATCCGAGGCAGGTCTCGGCGCTCGGCATGCCGGCGGCAGCCTCCTGCTCCACCCGTGCATGGCAGAAGCGGCAGTCGAGCCCGACCTCGCCGGCATGGACGGCATGGCTGAAGGGGACGGGCTGCGGCGCGGCGCGGCCCACCCCCCAGGCGCGGTCGGAGCGGAGATGGGCGAAGCCCGCGCCCAGGGCAAGCAGCAGGCCACAGAGGGCAAGGCCGATGGTGATCCGCATCCGCCGGTCGGCGCGCGCGGAGAAAAGCTGCGGCATGGGTATTCCCGGCGGCGGTTCGCGGCGTAACGCGCCAGCGGGACCGTGGTTGTGCCGCGGCCGGTGCCGATGGGCGCGGCCGGGCCATGACCGCTGCGGATGGACGCTCCGACGATGGTCCGGCTTTCGGTCCTTTCGCGTGATCCACGCTTGTCGGCGGCCCCCGCCTCAAGCGATCACGCTCCGTCTTGCCGCCTGATCCACGCTCTACACCACCACCCCTGCCGCCGCCGCCTGCCGGACGAACAGGTGCCGCGCCGCCTGCATGTCCTCCAGCGTGCCGAAGGCATTCATGTAGTGGCCGCGGAACCCCTTGCCTTCCAGCAGGCGGAACATGGCGCCGAAGTCGAAATCGCCCTGGCCGGGCACCAGGTGCTCCTCATGGCCGTTGCGCCGGCAATCCGCCAGCCGCACCTCATGCACGCGGTCCAGCGGGATGGCGTTGGCGAAGCCCTCGACGCCATCGGGCATCAGATGCGCGTGGTTGGCGGTGAAGGAGAGGGCGAAGGCGGTGGAGTGGATTGCCTCGTAGTAGTAGCGCCATTCCTCCACCGTATGCGCGAGGTAGTGGACCTCGGCCTTCGCCGGCTCCGGGTTCAGGTTTTCCAGCAGCAGCAGCGCGCCGCGGCCTTCGGCATGCGCCACCATGCGCTTCAGCCGCTCCAGCCCGGCCTGCATGCGCATCTTCACGTCGGAAGTGAAGTGGTAGCCGGCATGCACCACGATCCAGGCGGCGCCAAGCCGCGGCGCGATATCGATATAGCCCTTCAGGTATTCATCCACCGCTTCCGACAGGATGGGCGAATATTCCGCCACGTTCACCGCCGAGAGGGTATGCAGGCCAAGCGTGACCCCGTGCTTCCCGCAGGCGTCGCGGACGGCGCGGCAGCGCGCCTCGTCGAAGCGGGTGAAGGCGTTCTCGCCGGTGTCGAGCTGGATGTCGATGTAGCGCACGCCGTTGCGGGCGGCCCATTCGATGCCGTCCTCCAGCCGCAGCTTGCGGCCGATATCCACCCCGATGCGGTCCAGCAGCGTCATGGCGTCTTTTCCTCCCTTGTTGAGAAATGTTTACAGCGGTGAAGGCGGGTGGCAACCTCGACCAAGAAGACAAGAACCGCTGGAGGAAACCGGGGATGACGCTGATCACCAGGCGACAGATGGCCGCGCTGCTGGCCGCGAGCGGCGTCTTGGCCGCGGGCCGCGCCGGCGCCCAGGACATGCCGGCGCATGAGCGCGAATTGCACGAAGCCGCGAAGCGCGAGGGCTCCATCACCTGGTATTCCGGGCAGTACAGCGCCGAAACCTCGGAAGCCGTGGGCCGCGCCTTCAGCCAGCGCTACCCGGGCGTGCACTGCAACGTGGTCCGCAGCACCTCCCAGGTCGCCTTCCAGCGGCTTTCCCAGGATGCGCGCGCCAATGTGGCGCAGTGCGATGTCTTCAGCTCCACCGATTTCGGCCATTACAGCCTGCTCAAGCGGCAGAACCGGCTGATGGCCTACCGGCCGAAGCATGCCGACGGCCTGCTGCCGGCGCTGCGGAACGCCGACCCGGACAACATGTACACCGGCAGCTTCCTCGGCCTCTACATGCTCGGGCACAACACGCAGCTCGTCAGCGAGGCCGAGGCACCGAAGAGCTGGACCGACGTGCTGGACCCGAAGTGGAAGGACAAGCTGGCGGTCGGCCACCCCGGCTTCTCCGGCGCCATCGGCATCTGGGCGGTGCAGATGCGCAAGATGTACAGCTGGGACTACTTCAAGCGGCTGGAGCGCAACCGGCCGCAGATCGGCCGCTCCTCGATCGATCCGGTCACCATGATGCAGGCCGGCGAACGTTCCGTCGGCGTCGCCGTCCCCTCCGGCTCCATGCTGCTGGCGGCGTCGCGCGGCAATCCGCTGAAGCTGATCTACCCGACCGAAGGCGTGCTCGCGACGCTCTCGCCTTCCGCCATCCTGCGCAACGCGCCGCACCCGAACGCGGCCAAGCTGTTCATGGAATTCACCACCGGCCGCTATCTCTCCCAGGTGGTCCGCCAGTATTTCGGGGAATCGCTGCGCCCGGACGTGCCGCCGCCGGAAGGCGCCAAGCCGCTGGGCGAGGTGACGCTGCTCTCGCCGACGCAGGAGGAGGCGGAGAAGGGCGTGCCGGAGGTGCGTGAGCTGTGGCGCGACACCTTCGGGATCTGACCGGCCGATGAGCGAGCTGACCGCCACCCCCCTGCCGGCCCGATCGGCCTCGGTCCTCGACCGCCTGCGCCGGGTGGAGCCGGTGGTGCTGCTGTGGGTGCTGCTGATCGCGGTGCTGCTGTTCCTGGTGGCGGCACCGCTGCTGAAGCTGCTGGCGGTCAGCTTCGAAACGCAGGAAACCGCCGAATTCACCCTGGGCAATTACGCCACCGCCTATGGCCGCGCGCGCTACCTGGACGCGCTGGTGAATTCGCTGCTGCTCGGCCTGACGACGGCGGGGATTTCGGTGGTCATCGCGGTGCCGATGGCCTGGGCGGTTTCCCGCACCGACATGCCGGGGAAGGGGCTGGCCTGGGGGCTGGTCTTCGCGGCCTTCGTCATGCCGCCTTATCTCGGCGCCATCGGCTGGATCCTGCTGGCGGGGCCGAATTCCGGCGCGCTGAACGTGCTGTGGCGCAACCTGACAGGGGCTTCGGGGCCGCTGTTCAGCATCTACAGCTTCCCGGGGCTTTCCCTGGTCATCGCCCTGCATTCCTTCCCGCTGGTCTTCATCTTCGTGAAATCGGCGCTCGACCTGGTTTCGTCGGAGATGGAGGATGCCGCCAACATCCTCGGCGCCGGCACCTGGACGGCGATGCGCAAGGTCTCCCTGCCCCTGGTCTGGCCCGCCATCCTGGGCAGCTTCATCCTGGTCTTCCTGGAAACCATCGCGCTGTTCGGCACGCCGGCCATCATCGGCATCCCGGCGCGGATCAACGTGGTCACCACCCAGCTCTGGCAGTTCTTCGAATACCCGGTGCGGGTGGAGGTGGCGGCGGCCTATGCCATGCCGCTGCTGCTCATCACCATCGGGCTGATCGCGGCGCAGAAGCTGCTGCTGAACCGCAAGGGCTTCGTCTCCCAGACCGGCAAGGGCGGGGAAAGGCGGCCCATCGCGCTTGGTCCCTGGCGCTGGGTGCTGTTCGGCTGGTGCGCCCTGGTCGGGCTGCTGGCGGTGGCGCTGCCGCTGCTGGTGCTGATGCAGGCCAGCTTCGCCAAGGCCTGGGGCCGCGGCTTCTCGCTGGACAACCTGACCCTGCGCAACTACCGGCTGCTGCTGTTCGAACACGAGATGGCGCTGAGCGCGGTATGGAACACGCTGTGGTTCTCCGCCGCCGCCGCCACGCTGGCGGTGCTGATCGCGCTGCTGGTGGCCTATATCGTCAACCGCAAGCTGGTGCCCTTCGGCGATGCCCTGGCTTTCCTGGCGATGGCGCCCTTCGTCATCCCCGGCATCGTCATGGCCATCGGCTTCTATGCCGCCTATGCCGGGCCGCCGCTGCTGCTCTACGGCACCGCGGCGCTGCTCATCCTGGCCTTCACCGCACGCTTCCTGCCCATTGCCTATGCCAATTCCGCCGCCGCCATCCGCGCCCTGCACCCGGAGATGGAGGAGGCGGCGCGCATCCTCGGCTCCTCGCGCCTCGGCACCATCCGGCGCGTCACCGCGCCGCTGCTGAAGACGGCGCTGCTGGGCGGCTGGCTGATCGTCTTCATCGTCGCGACGCGGGAGCTTTCCGCCGCCGTCTTCCTGGTCGGCCCGACCACCCGGACCATGGCGGTGCTGCTCTACGATCTTTCCGAACAGGGCAATTTCGAGGTGGTGGCGGCCTATGGCGGCATCCTGCTGGTCATCACCATGGTCTTCGTCGGCATCGGCATGAAGGCGGTGGGGCGGGACTTCATGCTGCGGCGACACTGATTATTCCCCACG
>JAEWCI010000481.1 GCA_023390705.1 Pseudomonadota bacterium | reverse complement strand
TGGACGAAGCCTTCACCGACGAGGAAATGGCCAGCATCTCCGGCCTCCAGGCGATCCGCGACCGCGTCGTGCAGGGCAGCGGCAAGAAGAACCCGACGGTGCGCGACTTCATCGAGGTCACCGGCCGGGGCCGGGTGCGCCGGCCGATCGTGGGCGGGCCGAAGGAGGTGGCGGACCATCTGGAGCAGTGGTTCGTCGAACGCGCCTGCGACGGCTTCGTCATCCCCGCCACCTATGTGCCCGGCGCCTACGAGGACTTCGTGAACTTCGTGGTGCCGGAGCTGCAGCGCCGCGGCCTGTTCCGCAAGGACTACACCGGGACAACGCTGCGCGAGAACCTGGGCCTGCCGGTGCCGCGGATCGGCGACTGGCGCCGGACGCGGGAGCAACTGGAGGCGGCAAGGCGCGTCGTCGGCCTGATCGCCGCGGGGAAGCTGTAGGCCGCACCAGTCCCGCCTGATACGCCGGCCATGGCCGAAGGACAGTCGTTCGGCGCGTGGCTGGCGGCGCCCGCACCGGGACGACCCACGCGGTGCCGAACCCGCCGGCGATGCGGTATGGCCGGCATTGGCTCCGGCTGGTGCGGAAAGCCGCTGTTCCCGACGGTGGGCGCCTCAGGGCGCCGACTGTGAACACCAGGAAATGTCCAGTCCCATAAGCAAGAAGGTGCCGGAAGCATGTCACTCGGACGCCGCGACATCCTTTCCATTGCCGCTGCCGGGGCCGCCGCCCAGGCCATCGCGCCCAGCGGGCCGGCGCAGGCGCAGGCCGCCGCGGCCACGCCGAAGCGCGGCGGCATCCTGAAGCGCTACCTGCCGGACAGCCCGGCCAGCGTCTCGGTGCTGGAGGAGACGACCATCTCGGTCATCGCGCCGATGATGCCGGTGTTCAACAACCTGGTCATCTATGACCCGGCCATTCCGCAGACCAGCATCCACACCGTCCGCCCCGAACTGGCAACCGGCTGGAGCTGGAGCGAGGACGGCAGGCAATTGACCTTCCGCCTGCGCGAGGGCGTCACCTGGCATGACGGCAAGCCCTTCACCAGCGCCGACGTGGTCCACACCTTCAATCTCATCACCGAGAAGGCGACGGACAGCTTCCGCGTCAACCCGCGCAAGCCCTGGTTCAGCAACCTGGAAAGCATCACCGCCACCGGTCCGCATGAGGTGGTGATGAAGCTGGAAAGGCGGCAGCCGGCGCTGCTGGCGCTGCTTGCTTCCGGCCATATGCCGATCTACCCGGCGCATGTGCCGACGCGGGAGATGCGGCAGCGGCCGATCGGCACCGGGCCTTTCCGCTTCGTCGAATACAAGCGCGGCGAGCATATCAGGCTTGCCCGCAACCCGAATTACTGGAAGCCGGGCCGCCCTTACCTGGACGGCATCGAGTATCCCATCATCACCAACCGGGCGACCGCGATCCTCGCCTTCGTCTCCGGCCGCGTGGACATGACTTCGCCGGGTCAGGTCACCATCCCGCTGGTGCGCGACATCAAGGCGCAGGCGCCGGAGGCGATCTGCAAGGTGATCCCGACCGGCGTCACCACCAATGTCTGCATCAATCACACCACGGAGCCCTTCAGCAACCCGCAGATCCGCCGCGCCCTGGCGCTGACGCTCGACCGCAGCGAATACATCCGGGTCATGACCGAAGGCCATGCGCTGCAGGGCGGCGTGCTGCTGCCGCCACCGGATGGCGTCTGGGGCCTGCCGGCCGAGACCCTGCCCTCGATCCCCGGCTATGGCGGAAACCTGGACCAGCGGCGGGGAGAGGCGCGGCGCATCATGGCCGGGCTGGGCTATGGCCCGGACAAGCCGCTGCAGATCAAGGTCTCCACCCGCAACCTGGCGACCTACCGCGACCCGGCGGTCATCCTCATCAGCCAGATCAAGCACATCTTCATGGAAGGCACGCTGGAGACGGTGGAGACCGCGCGCTGGGGCTACAAGATGCAGCGCAAGGACTACACCATCGCGCTGAACCAGACGGGCGGGCCGGTGGACGACCCGGACCAGCAGTTCTTCGAGAATTACGGCTGCGACGCCATCCGCAACTACACCGGCTTCTGCGACCCGGAGATGGAGAAGCTCTACGAGGCGCAGTCACAGGAGGTGGACCAGGCGAAGCGGCTGGACATGGCCCGCGAGATTGACCGCAGGCTGCAGGAAGCCATCGCCCGCCCCATCCTGTTCCACAACAAGGCGGCGACCTGCTGGCATCCGAAGGTGAAGGGCCTCATGCTGGTGGTGAACAGCCAGTACAACGGCTGGCGCATGGAGGATGTCTGGCTCGATGCCTGACGGCCACCCGCGCCAGGGCTTGCCTGTCCCGTATGGCGGGGGAAGACTTCGCCCCTGACGATTCCAGCCCCGGCGCGGGCATCTGCGCCATCGACATGATCGGGAGGAAGAGGATGGCCAGGACCGTAGGCCGCCTGCTGGTGGAAAGCCTGGAGGCGCATGACATAGACTTGGTCTACTGCGTGCCGGGCGAGAGCTATCTCGGCTTGACCAATGCCATGGTGGACAGGAACCGCATGCGGCTCATCGTCTGCCGGCATGAGGGCGGCGCCGCCTTCATGGCTGCGGCCGATGGGCGGATGCGCAACGGGCGCGCCGGGGTGCTGGTGGTTTCCCGCGGCCCTGGCCTTTCCAATGCGCTGATCGGCCTGCACACCTGCTATCATGATGCCACGCCGCTGGTCGTCATCATCGGCCAGGTGGAGCGCTGGGAAGCCGGCCGCATGGCGCTGCAGGAACAGAACTACTCCCGCCTGCTGTGCGACGTCACCAAGATGGTCATCGAGGTGAACGACCCGGCCCAGGCCAGCGAGGCCATCGCCCGCGCCTTCCACGTGGCGGAAAGCGGCACGCCCGGCCCGGTCGCCGTGGTGATCCCCGAGGACGTCTTCGACGCCGAGACCGATGCGCCTCTGGACCTGCCGCGTCCGCTGCCCAAGGCCGGCCCGCGGCCGGAGGACCTGGACCGCTTGGCCGGGATGCTGGCGCAGGCGGAGCGGCCGCTGGTCCTGCTCGGGCCGGCCATGCACCCGAACGAGGTCGCCGCCGCCACGAAGCTGGCCGAGGATTGGGTACTGCCGGTCTCGCCCACCCGCCGCCGGCCGCATCTCTTCGACGCGCAGCACCCGAATTGCGCGGGCTACTACACCGGCCGCCTCTCGCCGGCGCTGATGGAGGAGGTCAGGAAGGCCGACCTGCTGGTGCTGCTGGGCGAGCGGATGACCGGCACCATGTCCCAGGGCTTCACCTTCCCCGCTGCGCCGCAGCCGCAATTGCCGATGGTGCATATCTGGCCGGCCCCGGTGGAGATCGGCCGCGTCTGGCGCACCGACCTGGCCATGGCCTGCGAGCCGGTGGAGGTGGTGCGGGCGCTGCTGGCGCGCGGCGCACCGGCCGATGCCGCCAGGCGCGCCGGCTGGGTGCAGCGGCTGCACGGGCTGTACCAGAAGCAGTATGCCCCGGAATGGCAGCCGGCGAGCGAGGGGGTGAACTTCGCCTCCGTCGTCACCGCCATCAACCGCATGATGGCGCCGGACGCCACCGTCACCTCGGATGCCGGCAGCTTCGGCAGCTTCCTCGACCGCTATCTGACAATGAAGCCGGGGCAGATGTTCCTGGCTTCGGTGGTCGGCGCCATGGGCCCCGCCATGCCGATGGCCGTGGCCGCCTGCCTGCGCCGGCCGGGCACCCAGGTCTTCGCCTTCGCCGGCGACGGCGGGGCGCTGATGACCGGCAATGAACTGGCGACGGCGAAGCAGTACGGCGTGAACCCGATCTTCGTCATCGCCGACAACAGTTGCTACGGCACCATCATGCAGCACCACCATATCCGCTACCCCGGCCGGCCCTTTGAGGCCGCGACGGCGCTGACCAACCCGGACTTCGCCGCCTGGGCCCGGGCCTTCGGCGCCAGGGCCTTCACCATCAGCAAGGAAAGCGAGGTGGAGGCGACCATCGCCGAAGCCATCGCGGTGAAGACCCAGCCGGTGGTGCTGCATGTGTTCTCCTCGCCGCAGCAGGTCAGCGCCGGCTGGCCGAAATAGGGCGGGCAGGCGCCCGGTGGACGAGCATCGGGCGCCGGTCCTATAGGGAAGGCATGAAGCTCATCGGCCTCGCCGGCTGGAGCGGGGCGGGCAAGACCACCCTGCTGACCCGCCTGCTGCCCTGCCTGATCGGGCAGGGCCTCACCGTTTCCACGGTGAAGCACGCGCACCACCATTTCGATGTGGACCAGCCCGGCAAGGATTCCTGGAAGCACCGCCAGGCCGGGGCGCATCAGGTGCTGGTCAGCTCCGGCCGCCGCTGGGCGCTGATGACCGAGTTGCGGGAGGCGCCGGAGCCGGGGCTGGATTTCCTGCTCTCCCGCCTCTCGCCGGTGGACCTGGTGATCGTCGAGGGCTTCAAGAACGACCCGCTGCCGAAGATCGAGGTCCACCGCGCCGCCAACGGCAAGCCATGGCTGCATCCGCAGGACCCGGCGATCCGCGCGGTGGCCAGCGACATCCCGCCGCCGGGCAATGATCTGCCCCATGCCCCCCTGGACGATGCCGCCGCGATTGCCGATCTGGTGCTGCGGTTCGCGGTGGACATGCCGTAGGACCGGACGCGGCAGGGGCCCCTCGCCATGGCGCAACTTTCCGACGACTGCTTCGCCTTTGGCGGTCCGCTGCTCTCGGTGGAGGCGGCGCAGGCGCTGATCACGGAACGGGTGCCGCCGCTGCCCGGCGCCGCGCCGCTGCCCCTGCGTCAGGCGCTCGGCCGGGTGCTGGCGGCCGATGTGGTCGCGCCGCTGCCGCTGCCGCCCTTCTTCAACACCGCGGTGGATGGCTATGCCTTCCGCCATGCCGACCTTGCCTCCGGCGGCGAGACCGTGCTGCGCCTGGCGGGCAGGGTGGCGGCGGGCCAGGAAGCGGTGCCGCTCGGCCCGGGTGAGGCCGCGCGGGTCTTCACCGGCGCCCCCATGCCGCCCGGCGCCGACACGGTGCTGATGCAGGAGGATGCGCGGCTGCAGGACGCAACCCTGCTGGTGCCACCCGGCCTCAAGCCCGGTGCCAATGCCCGGCCGGCCGGCGAGGATGTGGCCCACGGCGCCATTGCCCTGCGCGCCGGCCGCCGCCTGCGCGCGCCGGAGATCGGCCTTGCCGCGGCGCTCGGCCTGACGGAACTGCCGGTGGCGCCGCTGGTACGGGTCGGCGTCTTCTCCACCGGCGACGAACTGGCTTCGCCCGGCGCGGCGCTCGGCCCGGCGCAGACCTATGACAGCAACCGCTTCACCCTGCTGGCCCTGCTGGCCGGGCTGCCGGTGGCGGCCACCGATCTCGGCATCCTGCCGGACAGCCCCGCGGAAACCGCGGCGGCGCTGCGGGAAGCGGCCGCTTCGCAGGACCTGCTGCTGACCTCGGGCGGCGTCTCGACGGGAGAGGAGGACCATGTCCGCGCCGCCATCGAGCAGGGTGGCAGGCTGGTCTTCTGGAGGCTGGCGGTGAAGCCGGGGCGGCCTGCGGCGATGGGGGTGGTGAATGGCCGGCCGGTGGTCGGCCTGCCCGGCAACCCGGTGGCGGCGGTGGTGACCTTCCTGCACCTGGCGCGGCCGCTGGTGCTGCGCCTGGCCGGCGCGGCGCCCGAGACGCTGCTGCGCTTCCCGGCGCAGGCCGGTTTCGCCTACCGCAAGAAGGCCGGGCGGCGGGAATATGTGCGCATCCGCCTGCGGCCCGGCACGCCTCTGCCCATCGCGGAGAAATTCGAACGCGAGGGCGCCGGGCTGCTGACCTCCCTGACCGAATGCGACGCCTTCGCCGAACTGGCGGAGGAAACCACCGCTGTCGCCCCCGGCGACGCGGTGCCGGTGCTGCCCTTCGCGGCGATGTTCTGAACTCCGGTCCATCGGGGCATGGCCAGCCGGGCCGGAACCAGCCTAGCATCGCCACAGAACAAGCCAAGGGGAGGGGGCGCATGCGCTTCCAGGGCAAGGTTGCGCTGATCACCGCGGCGGCCAGCGGCATCGGCCGCGCCACCGTGGATATCATCGGGCGGGAGGGCGGCATCGTCCTGGCCGTGGACACCAACCGCGAAAGGCTGGACGCCGCGGTG
>JAEWCI010000323.1 GCA_023390705.1 Pseudomonadota bacterium | reverse complement strand
TAAGCCTCATCGGCGGCACCGCGCTGGCCGCCGCGGCGCCGCTTCCACGTACCGCGCTCGGCGCCCCGGGGCCGCTGCCGCGGGCGGTGCAGCCGGAGGAGGTCGGGCTGGATTCGGCAAGGCTGGCGCGCATCCCGGCTTGGCTGAAGGCCGAGGTGGAGGCCGGGCGCATCCCCGGCGCCGTCGTCGCCATCGGCCGCAAGGGCCGGCTCGCCTTCCTGGAGGCGGTGGGCTTCCGCGACCGCGAGGCCAATGCGCCGATGACCGCCGATGCGGTGTTCCGCATCGCCTCCATGACCAAGCCCATCGCCTCCCTGGCGTTGATGATGCTGGCCGAGGAAGGCAAGGTGCATCTGCAGAACCCGGTCAGCCGCTACCTGCCGGAATTCGCCACGCAGAAGGTGGGCGTCGCCCGGCAGGTGGCGGGGCGCACCGAGATGGCGCTGGAACCGGCGCAGCGGCCGACCACGGTGCAGGACCTGCTGCGCCACACTTCCGGCCTGGGCTATGGCAACGGCACCGACCCTGTCTCGCTGGCCTATCAGGAAGCGAAGCTGCGTGACACGGCGATCGACGGCGGCGAGTTCATCCGCCGCCTCGCCGCCCTGCCCTTGCAGCACCAGCCCGGCAGCACCTGGGAATACAGCTTCTCCACCGATGTCGTCGGCCGCATCGTCGAGGTGGTGAGCGGCCAGGACCTGCACGGCTTCGTTACGGAGCGCATCTGCCGGCCCATCGGCATGGCTGACAGCGGCTTCTTCCTGGGCGAGGCGGCCCGCCCGCGTCTGGCCGAGCCGCAGAACGACCCGGCGACCGGCAGGCGCCCGGCGATGCGCAATCCGCTGACCCGGCCTGCCTGGTTCTCCGGCGGCGGCGGCATGGTCAGCACGGCGACGGATTATGCGCGCTTCTGCCAACTGCTGCTGGACATGGGCCGCACCGACGATGTGCGCCTGGTGTCCCGCAGCACCATCGCGCTGATGCGCAGCAACCACCTGCCGCCCGGCACCCGCTACGGCGCCACCACCCCGGCCCGCTTCGGCGCGTTGGCGCCGACGCCGGAAATGGGCCAGGGCTTCGGCCTGGGCTTCTGCGTCCGCACCGAAGCCGGGCGCAACCCGCTGCCGGGCAGCGTCGGCGATCACTACTGGGGCGGCGCGCAGGGCACCTTCTTCTGGGTGGACCCGGTGGAGGAGATGTATGCCGTGCTGATGATGCAGGCCCCGGCCCAGCGCCTGCCGGCGCGCTACCAGTTGCGCCACCTGGTGTATCAGGCGCTGGCCTGAGCCGGTTTCCGCAGCCTCCCCCGCCCGTGGGGGAGGCCGTGGGCATGGCCTATCGCAGCCGCGGCATCACCCTCTCGCCGAAATCCCGCATCTCGGCCTCGGCTTTGGCCGCGTCGCGGCCCTCGAAGTCGAAATCGATACCGGTGACGCACAGCGCGCGCAGCGCATGGGTGTCGGCCACGACATTCTCGATGCTGCCGGTGAACAGCCTTCGGTTGCCGTCGCTGGCCGGCGGCGCCGCCTGGCCGTGGCGCTTCACCCGATAGACCACGCCGACCGAGGCCGGGTCGCGCCCGGCCGCTTCGGTCAGCCGGCGCAATTTGGCGATGCCGGCCTCCAGCCGCGGCAGGGTGTCCAGCAGATGCGCCTTGTTGCTGCCGATGGGATACCAGGCATCCCCCAGCCGCGCCGCCCGGCGCATGGAAGGCCCGCTTTCGCCGCCGACCCAGATCGGCGGATGGGGACGCTGCACCGGCCGGGGGTCGAAAACCAGCCCGTCGAACCGGACATACTTGCCGGCGATCCGCGGCTTCTCCTGCGTCCACAGGGCGCGGAAGGCGTCCAGGTATTCGTCGGAGACGGCGCCGCCCTCGGCGAAGGGGGTGGTGACGACGGCATCGAATTCCGCCTGCAGCCAGCCGGCGCCGACGCCCACCGTCAGCCGCCCGCCCGAGAGCACGTCCAGCGTCGTCAGCATCTTCGCGGCCAGCACCGCGGGGCGGTGGGGCACCACCAGCACGGCCAGCACCAGGCGGATGCGTTCGGTCTTGGCCGCCACCCAGGCGGCGGCGGTCAGTTGTTCATGCCGGTGGCCGGGTTCGGGGGAGTAGAAGGAGCCGGATTCGGAATAGGGGTAGCCGGGCACGCTGGTGTCCGGCAGGGCGATGTGGTCCGTCAGGGTGAGGTAGTCGAAGCCCAATTCCTCGCCCAGCCGGGCGATGCGCGCCATGGTCGCCGGTGCCGCCATGGGCCCGCTGACCGGCAGGTTGAAGCCGATCTGCATGCGCCGTTTCCTTCCCTCATGCTGTTGGGGTGAAGGCTACACCGGTGCCGCGGGGCGGCAAGCCGGCCTGGGGCCGGATGCCGGTACCCGGGCCTGGAACACCGCGACCAAAGCGTCCGGAACAGAACCGGCACGGATTCCGTTAAGGAAGTGTCCGCCCTTTGTTCCGGGGGCGTCAGCCTGCTCCCCGCGCCGGGTACTGTTCCCTGTTGCTGCGCAGCCCGGCCTGACCAACCCGGCTGACACCCGGCGCAGAAAGTCCCGACTTTCGGAGCCGGGTATCAGCGCGCAGGGTTGGTGTGGCGGCTGCGCGCCAAGATCAGAATCATACCGGCCCCATGACCGCTGACCCGCAGTCAGGATTTCATGCGGCCGGTATGAACGCGCGGGAAACCTGGCGATGGACGAAAAAGAATGCCCGCCAACCCATTGGATTGGCGGGCAAAGTCAACAGGGAGGCTTCACGTCTGGGAGACGAAGGATTACCGGGCAGCGCCGCGGTGAACCCTGACCGGCGGTACTGCGCCGGACGAAGGCAACTTAACCTCGTTGCTCTCATGCAGGTTTGGTCAATCGTCTGCCCTCGCATGCACAGCATGCATATCGGCGCATCTAATTGCCGCTTCCCGTGAGTTCGGCCACCAGGAAGTCCCGGAACACCGCCACCCGCTTGGAATGGCGCATTTCCTCCGGATAGACGAAATAGGCGTCCAGCTTCGGCGGCTTGAGTTCGGGCAGCACCTGCAGCAACCCATCCAGCTCGGCGCCCATGTAGTCGGGCAGGGCGGCAAGCCCCAAGCCGCTGCGTACCGCCTTCAGGATGCCGGTCAGGCTGTTCACCTCCACCGCGGCCCGGCGCGGGGCGCCGGGGCGCCCGGCCGGCCTCGGCCAGCCAGTTCACCTCGTCGATAGGCGCCCGGTGGTCGCCCCAGATGATCAGCCGGTGGGCGTCGAGATCCTCCGCCCGCTCCGGGATGCCGGCCTGCTTGAGATAGTCGGGCGAGCCGCAGACGCGCCAGCCGAAGCTGGCGAGATGGCGCTGGATCAGGTCCGGCTGCCGCGGCGGGTGCATGCGGACAGCCACATCGGCCTCCCGCATCGCCAGGTCCAGGTCGCTGTCGTCCAGCAGCAGGGTGACCGAGACATCAGGGTAGAGCGCCATGAAGCGGTTCAGCCGGGGCGCCAGCCATGTGCTGCCGAAGCCGGTGGTGGAGGTGATCTTCAGCCGCCCGGCGGGCCTCTCCCGGCTCTCGGTCAGCAGCGCCTCGGTCATGGCCAGCTTGGCGAAGACCTCCCGCACCGTGCGGTTCAGCGTCTCCCCCGGCTCGGTCAGGATCAGCCCGCGGGCATGGCGGTGGAAGAGCGGGACCTGCAACGCCTCCTCCAGCGCCTGGATCTGGCGCGACACCGCGGATTGGCTGAGGTTCAGCGTCTCACCCGCATGGGTGAAGCTGCCGGCCTCGGCCACCGCATGGAAGACGCGTAGCTTGTCCCAGTCGATCGGCATCACGTATAGGCCGCCATGGCGGGGGCCCCCTCCGGCAGATGGGCGAGGAATTTCTCGGCCTCCAGCGCCGCCATGCAGCCGGTGCCGGCGGCGGTGACGGCCTGGCGGTAGATCCTGTCCTGCACGTCGCCGGCGGCGAAGACGCCCTCGACGCTGGTGCGGGTGGTGCCGGGGGTGGTGAGGATGTAGCCCTCCGCATCCATCCCGATCTGGCCCCGGAACAGGGTGGTGGCCGGGTCGTGGCCGATGGCGACGAAGACGCCGTCCAGCGCCAGCTCGCTCCGCTCCCCGGTCTTGACGTTGCGCAGCGCCAGCGCCCGGACGGCGCGGAACTTGCCCTCGGTGGCCAGCACCTCCTCGGCCACCGTATCCCAGACCACGGTGATGTTGGGCTTGGCGAACAGCCTTTCCTGCAGGATGCGCGCGGCCCGGAAGCGGGCGCGGCGGTGGATGAGGGTGACCTTGGATGCCAGGTTGGAGAGGTAGAGCGCTTCCTCCACCGCGCTGTTGCCGCCACCGATGACGGCCACCTGCTTGCCGCGGAAGAAGAAGCCGTCGCAGGTTGCGCAGGCCGAGACGCCGAAGCCGGAAAGCTCCTTCTCGCCCGGGATGCCCAGCCAGCGGGCCTGGGCGCCGGTGGCGATGACCAGGCTTTCGGCTTCGTAGACATCGCCGGAATCACCCTCGGCGCGGATCGGCCTGGCGGAAAGATCCACCTTGGTGATGACGTCCTGGATGACGGCTGCGCCGACATGCTCCGCCTGGGCGCGCATCTGTTCCATCAGCCAGGGGCCCTGGATCGGCTCGGCGAAACCGGGATAGTTCTCCACATCGGTGGTGATGGTGAGCTGGCCTCCGGGTTGCATGCCGGCCACCACCATGGGCTTCAGCCCGGCACGGGCGGCATAGATGGCAGCGGTGTAGCCGGCGGGGCCGGCACCGAGGATCAGCAGGCGCGTGCGATGAATGGCGGACAAAGGACCGATTCCCGGATTGATGACGATTCAGGCCATATTTGCGCCGTGGCGGCGGGGGGCAACCCATGCCGTGGCGCTTCCTGCGGCCGGCCATGCGGCCGGCCCG
This sequence comes from Pseudomonadota bacterium, assembly GCA_023390705.1. GTDB lineage: Bacteria > Pseudomonadota > Alphaproteobacteria > Acetobacterales > Acetobacteraceae > JAEWCI01. The sequence goes on along the minus strand of JAEWCI010000323.1, from coordinate 1,079 downwards.
CATCTTCACTGGGTTGGGAGCCTTGCGGTAGTGGCCCTTGGCAATGATATTGCGCGCGGGGGACGACCACCGCAATGAAGCATGTGACCATCCCGACCGACCCGGAGGCCGCGCTCGACGAGGTCGATCGCCAGATCCTGCTCGAATTGCAGCAGGATGGCCGCATGACCAATGTGGAACTGGCGCGCCGCGTCGGGCTTTCCGCGCCGCCCTGCCTGCGCCGGGTCCGCCGGCTGGAGGAAGCCGGGGTGATCCGCGGCTACCACGCCGATCTCGACCCGGTGGCCCTGGGCTGGGAGATCACCTTCTTCGCCCTGGTCGGGCTGGAAAGCCAGAAGGAGGCCGTGCTCTCGGCCTTCGAGGCCCTGGTCGAGGCCTGGCCGGAGGTGCGCGAGTGCCACATGATCCGTGGCGGCGGCGATTTCCTGCTGCGCCTGGTGGCGCGCGACACGGCGCATGAGAACGCCCTGACCACCCGCCTGACGGAAGCGCCGCAGGTCGCCCGGGTGCAGACGCTGCAGACCATCCGCACCCGCAAGGACGCGGCGGGTGTGCCCGTCTAGCGGGCGGCCACCCGCCCCAGGGCTGCGTCGCGGCAGGCGCCGGCCCTGGATGGCGCCGCGGTGAGGGCGCCTTCCCCCGGCAGCCCCGGCTTCGTGGCGGCCATGGTCACTGCGCAGGTGCTGATCCAGATCGGCGCCTTCACCCTGCCGGCCCTGCTGCCGGCCACCATTGGCGCCTGGCAGCTTTCGCCTTCCGAAGCCGGCTGGCTGGTGGGTATTTTCTTCGCCGCCTATGTGCCTGCCGTGCCGGTGCTCTCAGCGATGACGGACCGCATCCCGACCCGGCTGGTCTATCTGCTGGGTGCCGGCTGCACCGCGCTGGCGCATCTCGGCTTCGCCCTGGCCGATGGCTTCTGGGCGGGCATGGCCTGCCGGGCGCTGGCCGGGCTGGGCTGGGCCGGAGCCTACATGCCCGGGCTGAAGGCGGTCACCGAGCCGCTTTCCGGCGCGGCGCAGTCCCGCGCGGTGTCCTGGCACGCCGCCGGCATCGGCATCGCCGGCGCCGCCTCCTTCGCC
>JAEWCI010000251.1 GCA_023390705.1 Pseudomonadota bacterium | reverse complement strand
CGCCAATTGGGAGCGGGCATCTATTTCAGTCCTTCGAATGCGGCGCCGGAGGCGAGCATCGCCTCGATCCGCGCCTGGTCATAGCCGAGTTCCGCCAGCACCTCCCGCGTCTGGGCGCCGAGCTGCGGGGCAGGCAGCGTCTCCTCCCGCATGCCGCCGCTGAACTTGTTGGCGACGCTGGTGCGGCGGATGCGGCCCTCGGTCGGGTGGTCGTCGAAATTCCAGAAGCCGACATCGGCCAGGTGCGGGTCTTCCAGCAGGTCGTCTATCGAATTGTAGCGCGCCGCCGGCACATCGGCCTTGGCGAAGATTTCCAGCCATTCGGCGGTGGTCTTCTGCTTCAGCCCCTCCACCCGCACCGCGAAATAGGCGGCGGCGTTCTGCGTGCGGGCGATGGGCGAGCAGAAGCGCGGGTCCTCCTTCAGCTCCGGCCGGCCGATGGCGTCGAAGAAGGCGAAGGCCTGCGGGTTGCTGTTGGGATGCGCGGTGATGTAGCCGTCCCTGGTGGGCAGCGGCCGGTAGTCCGGGCTGAGCAGCCGCGCATCGCCGGTCGGGCCTTCCGGCGGTTCGAAGGTGGCGGCGCCGAGATGCTCGCTGGTGACGAAGCTCGCCATGTTCTCGAACATCGGCACCTCGATGGCCTCGCCCACGCCCGTCTTCTCCCGCCGGTACAGGGCGAAGCCGATGCTCTGCGCGGCGATGAGGCCGGTGATGTGGTCCGTCATCACCATCGGCACGAAGCGCGGTTCGCCGATGGCGCGGTGGAAGGTGCCGGCGACGCCCGAGAGTGACTGGATGATCGGGTCGTAGGCCGGGCGGTTGTAGTACCGCCCGCCGCGGCCGAAGGCGAGGATGCTGCAATGGACCAGCCGCGGGTTCAGCCCGATGAGCGAGGCGAAGTCCAGCCCGGCCCGCTCCAGCCCCGCCGGCCGGACATTGCTGACGAAGACGTCCGCCTGCGCGATCAGCCCCTTCAGCGCCGCCAGCCCCTCCGGCTGCTTGATGTCCAGCCCGATGCTGCGCTTGTTGCGGTTGAAGTTGATGAATTTGCCGGACATGGCGGGGGTGCGGCTGCCGGCCGCCAGGAAGCGCAGGATGTCGCCACCCGGCGCCTCCACCTTCACCACCTCGGCGCCCTGGTCGGCCAGGGTGCGGGTGGAGATGGGCCCGACCACCACCGTGGTCAGGTCCACGACCTTCACGCCGGCAAGCGGTCCCCTGTTGGCCGGCCGATCCACGCCCCGCGCCTCCTCTCCGCGATCGGACGGCGCCATCAGGCGAATTCCAGCTCCATCTGGCCGCAGAGCATGCCCTCGCTGTCGGCCACCCAGGCTTCCATCCTGCCATCCCGCAGCGCGCTGCCGTTCAGGGTGATGGTGTCGCCGACATAGATCGGCCTGGTGAGCCGGGCGGAGAACTGGTGCAGCCGGCGGCCGGGGGCGTTCTTCACCGCGGCATCCAGCAGCAATTGCATGGTCAGGCCGCCATTCTGCACGATGTTCGGGTAGCCTTCCTCGCTGCGCGAGTAATCGGCGTCGTAGTGGATGCGGTGGGCGTTCCAGGTGACGGCGGAGTAGCGGAAGACCAGCGCGTTGCTCAGATGCTTGCGCTCGCTCCATTCCGCGTTGGTCGGCGCCGGGGTGCCGGCATTCACCGGGGATTTCTGGCCCGGCGGCACGGCCTCCCGGTAGATGGCGTCGAATTCGTCCACGGCGATGACCTGGCCGCCGACCTCGAAGGTATGGCGCATGGTCAGCACGCAGATCTGCCCGGTGCGCGCCTTCTTCGGTTCGATCCCCGCGACCTTGGCCTTCTTCACCAGCACGTCGCCCACATGCAACTCACCCGGGATGCGCACCCGGCGGCCGGCGCCCATGCGGCGGGGCAGGGGGATGGGCGGCAGGATGACGCCGGGCTTGGGGTGGCCATCCGGGCCGATATCGCCCTGCCGGGCGCTCTCGGCACAGAACATGCTGAACCAGTGCGGCGGCAGCAGGGCGCCGCGCGGGAAGGCATCCGGGTCGAAATCCAGCATGGCGGCGATCCGCCGCAGCGTGGCGGGGGTCACGTCCTCCTCGGTGATCCGGACATGGCCGAGCCAGTCCTTCTTCACCTTCTCGACGGCGATGTCGAAATCATCGGCCATGGCGGCGCTTCCTTATTCGGCAACAAGGTTGAGGCGGCGGATCAGCGGCGCCCATTTCTCCGCGGCGGCACGGGTCACGGCGCCGAATTGCTCGGGCGTGTTGGGCTCGGCCGGGTCGGCGCCCACCCGCTCATAGGCGGCGCGCACCTTCTCGTCGCGCAGCGCATCGTTCAGCGCGGCCGAGAGGCGGGCGATCACCTCCGGCGGGGTGCGCGCCGGCGCGGTGAGGCCGAAATAGGAGGAGCCGACGAAATCCGGCACCGTCTCCCCCATGGTCGGCACGCCCGGCCAGTTGGCGCGGCGCTGCGGCGAGGTCACGGCCAGCGCCCGGATGCTCGGCACGTTGCGCACCGTCTCGCCTTCCGGCAGGCCGAGGCAGCGGGCATGGATGCGGCCGGAAAGCAAGTCGGTCATCGCCTGGGTGCTCTGGCGGTAGGGCACATGCACCATCTCCAGCCCCATGCGGGCGCCGAGATCCTCCATGATGAGATGGGTGATGGCGCCGACGCCGGCCGAGGCATAGGTGAACCTGCCGGGGTTCTGCCGGATCCATTCGAGCAGCGCGGGGAAATCCGCCGCCGGGATGGAATTATGCACCAGCAGCACGTTGCTGGTCGCGCAGAACTGGCCGATCGGCGTGAAATCCTTCTGCCAGTCGTAGCCCGTGCTGCGATAGAGCAGGGCGTTCAGCCCGCTGGCGGTGGCCATGGTGCAGACGCCGATGGTGTAGCCATCGGCCGGGGAACGGGCGAGCATCTCGGCCGCCAGGTTGCCGGCGCCGCCCGGGCGGTTGTCCGCCAGCACGGTCTGGCCCAGCCGCTGCTGCAACGCCTCGGCGGTGACGCGGGAGACGATGTCGGTCTGGCCGCCGCCGCCATAGGGCACCAGCAGACGGATCGGCCGGTCCGGCCAGGCGGCCCGCGCCAGGCGCGGGGCGGCAAGGGCCATGGCGCCACCGGCCAGGACGGCGCGGCGCGCGAGGACTGGCGGCGTTTCGGTCATCTCTCGTTTCCTTATCCCGGCATGGCGGCGGGGCAATCTGGGGCGGAATGCCGTGGCGGTCAAAGCGCCATCCGCCGGTCTGGTCAAAGCCGCCGGCAGGCCGCAACCTGCGGCCAAACGGGGAGAGGAAACCATGCCGATCGCACCGCCCCGCCGTGCGATGCGGGCCGGCCTGGCCCGGCTGACCGCATTGGCCAGGGCCCAGGGGAACGGTCAGGCCCCTGTCGCCTGGCCCAGTCGGCCGCTGCGGCTGATTGCCGGCTTCGCCCCCGGAACCGGGGCGGATTCCGTTGCCCACGCGACGTGCCCACCGACGCGCCGGCGCCGGTTGTCGGCCGGCGTGTCACGGCGGAGCGGGTGCCATCCGTGGGTGCCCTGCCGCGCTGGGCGGGGCCGGAGGAATTCGCCGTCCCCGTCCGCCGTGCCGGGATCAGGGCGGAACAGCGCATGACCCGCTACTGGCCTTCCAGCCTGCCGCGCAGCCTGCCGCCGCTTGAGGCGACCATCGCGCACAACCTGCGCACCACGGTGCAGCGCTGGCCGCACAAGCCGGGGGTGGGGTTCTTCGGCCGGGACCTTTCCTGGTCCGACTTCAACCGCGAGGTGGAAGCCTTCGCCGGCTGGCTGCGCCGCCATGCCGGGCTGCGGCGCGGCGACCGGGTGGCGCTCTACCTGCAGAACTCGCCGCAATGGCTGGTGGCCTATTACGGCATCCAGCGCGCCGATTGCGTGGCGGTGCCGGTCAGCCCGATGAGCCGCGCCGGGGAACTGCGCCATATCCTGGCCGACAGCGGCGCCCGTGCCCTGGTGGCGGCGCAGGACCTGGCGCCCATCGCGGTGAAAGCGGCCGGGGGCTGCGGCCATGAGCTGCGCCTGGTGCTGGCCTGCTATGCCGACTACCTGCCCGACCGCCCGGATTTCGCCCTGCCGGAATGGCTGCTGGCGCCACGGAGGACGGTTTCCGGCTGCACCGCCTGGGGCGCGGTGATGGCCGCCGGGCTGGAAGCGCCGGCGCCGCAGGCCGTGCCGGACGACCTGGCGCTGCTGCCCTACACCTCCGGCTCCACCGGTCTGCCCAAGGGCTGCGAGCACACGCATCGCAGCTTCCAGCACAACACCCAGGGCCTGTTGCACTGGCATGTGCAGAGCGCGGCGACGGTCTTCATGGGCCTGCCACCCATGTACCATGTCAGCGGGCTGATGCATTGCGTGCACAGCCCGGTCTGGTGCGGCGGGCTTGTGGTGCCGCTGCCGCGCTGGGACCGGGCGCTGGCGTTGCGGCTGATCCGGCACTACGGCGTGACCCATCTCGGCATCGCGCCCACCGCCGTCATCGACCTGCTGGCCAGCCCGGAACTGGACGCCTTCGACCTCTCCGGCGTGAAGCGCGCGACCTCCGGCGGCGCCACCATGCCGAAGGAGGTCTGGCACCGGCTGCGCGACCGCACCGGCCTGGAATTCGTCGAGGCCTATGGCATGACGGAAACCGCCGCGACGGCCCTGCTGAACCCGGTGGAACGGCCGAAGCCGGAATGCGCCGGCATCCCCTTCTTCGATACCGAGGCGCTGGTCGCCGACCCCGCGACGATGCAGCCGCTGCCGCAGGGCGAGCAGGGTGAGATCCTGCTGCGCGGGCCGCAGCTCTTCCGCGGCTACTGGGGCCGGCCACGGGACACCGAGGCCGCCTTTGCCGGGATTGACGGCCGCCGCTTCTACCGCAGCGGCGATATCGGCTTCATGGATGCGGAAGGCTACTACTTCATGACGGACAGGCTGAAGCGGATGATCAACGCTTCCGGCCTGAAGGTCTGGCCGGCCGAGGTGGAAAGCAGGCTCTACGACCACCCGGCGGTGCGCGAGGCCTGCGTCATCGCCGCGCCGGACCCCTACCGGGGAGAGACGGTGAAGGCGGTGCTGGCGCTGCGCGAGGGCGCGAAGGTGACCGCCGAGGAGATCATGGCCTGGGCACGGGACCGCATGGCGGCCTACAAGGTGCCCCGGATCGTGGAATTCGTGGATGCCCTGCCGAAATCGCCGGTGGGCAAGATCCTGTGGCGGGAGTTGCAGGACCGCGAGAAGCAGAAGGAGACAGGCGCATGAAGATCACCTGGTTCGGCCATTCCGCCTTCCGGCTGGAATTCGGCTCCTCGGTCGTGCTGATCGACCCCTTCCTCAGCGGCAACCCGGTGTTCCAGGGCAGCGTGGAACAGGCCAGCGCCGGCGCCACACATGTGCTGCTGACCCATGGCCATGCCGACCATGTCGGCGACACCGTGGCGATCTGCAAGGCGACCGGCGCGAAGCTCGTCACCAACTACGACCTGGCGATGTATCTCGCCAAGACCGGCGGGCTTTCGAACCTGGACCCGATGAACAGCGGCGGCGAGACCGACCAGGGCGAGTTCAGCGTCGCTATGACCATCGCCTTCCACTCCTCGGCCGAAATCGACGCCAATGGCGTCTCCCAGTCGCTCGGCCATCCCACCGGGCTGGTGGTGACGCCGAAGGACACGGCGCATCCCGTTGTCTATCATGCCGGCGACACGGCGGTGTTCAGCGACATGGCGCTGATCGACGAATTCTACCGGCCGAAGGTGGCGATCCTGCCGGTGGGCGACCGCTTCACCATGGGGCCGAAGCATGCCGCCCTGGCGGTGAAGCGCTTCCTGCCGAGCGTCGAGACCGTCATCCCCTGCCACTACGCCACCTTCGGCCTGCTGCTGCCGGATGCGAGCGGCCTGGTGCAGGCGATGGAAGGCGCGAAGGCGAAGGTCCTGGTGCCTGAGCGCAACAAGCCCTTCAATCTGTGACGCACCGACAAGAGGAGGAAACGAGTAATGGCGAGACTGCCCTACCTGACCGTGGACGACCTGGCGGAAGCCGACAAGCCGCTGCTGAAGCGCGGCATCGCCCTGCACCGCTGCCTGGTGAACAGCCCGGGCGCGGCACGCGCCTCGGGCACGCTCGGCCAGTATATCCGCTACGGTGCCAAGCTGGATCCACGGCTGCGGGAACTCGCCATCCTCCAGGTCGGCTGGCTGGCGAAGTCGCCCTATGAATGGTCGCACCACGTAAAGATCGGCTACGATTTCGGCGTCACCGATGCCGATATCCAGGCGCTGATCGCCGAGACCGCCGGCAAGCCGACCAGCCTGGACCCGCTGACGAAGCTGGTGCTGAAGGGGGCGCGGGAAATCTATGCCGGCGGCATGTCGGAAGCGACGTTCCGTGCGTTGCAGCAGCACCTGAGCAACGAGCACATGGTGGACCTGACCATCACCGCTTCCTACTACTGCGCGGTGGTGCGGACCCTGGCGACGCTGGCCATCGATGTCGAGCCCGAATACATGCCTTACCTGGAGAAGTATCCCTTCCCGGCCTGAACGGGGCGCGGCCGCCGCCGGGTGGCCGCTGTTCCCGGCCTATTCCAGCTTGATATTCGCCTCGGTGATGATGCGCCGCCAGAAGGCGATCTCATGGCGGATGAAGGCCATGAAGGCGTCCGGGTCCGGTTCGGTGGTTTCCAGCCCCAGCTCGGCATAGCGCGCCTGCAGGCCCGGATTGGCGAGGGTGGTGCGCAGCACCGCCACCAGTTGGCGGACCAGCGGCTGCGGCAGCCCGGCCGGGCCGGCGACGCCGTTCCAGGAATAGACCACCGTGTCCGGCAGCTTCTCGATCAGCGCCGGAATCTCCGGCAGCAGCGGGGAGCGCTGCCGGCCCGTCACGGCGATGATCCGCGTCCGGCCGGACTGGTGGTGCGGCAGCGCGACATGGATGTTCTCCGCCACCATGTCTATCCGCTTGCCGATCAGGTCGGCCCAGACCGGGCCGCTGCCGCGATAGGGGATATGCGAGATCTTCAGGCCGGTGCGGGCCTTCACCACCTCGGTCGTCAGATGGCCGCTGGTGCCGTTGCCGCTGCTGCCGCCGGTCAGTTCCCCCCTGTAGGCCAGCAGGTCCTCCAGGCTGCGGATGGGGCTTTCGGCATGGACGGAAAGCGTCACCTGCTGCTGGCCGATCAGCGCGATGGGGGTGAAATCCGTGAAGGGGTCGAAGCCCAGGCGCGGGAACAGGGAGGGGTTGGTGCCATGGGTGCCGATCGTGATCTGCCCGAGCGTCGCGCCATCCGGCGCCGAGCGGGCCAGCGCCTCGGTCCCGATATTGCCGCCGGCGCCGCCGCGGTTGTCGATGACCAGGAAGGGGGCGCCCGGCACCTCGTTCAGCACCGGGACGAAGATGCGCGCCACCGTATCGGCGCCGCCCCCCGGCGGGTAGGGCACGATGTCGCGCACCGGCCGGGGCGGCCAGGGCGGAAAGGCCGGGGCTGGGCCCTGTGCCCGCGCCGGCAGGGCGAGCAGCGCCGGCAGGGCCAGCGCGGCGCGGCGGGTGGTCTTCATCGCTTCCTCCTCAGGCCCGCATTTGCGCGAGCAGCTTTTCGTCGAGCACCAGCCCCCAGCCGGGCAGTTCGGGCAATTGCATGGCGCCGTCCCGCACCGCCGGCCTGTTGGCGATGAGGGCATGATAGAGCGGGTCGCGCCCCGGCTGCATCACCTCCACATGCACGCCGTTCGGCGCGGCGGCGGCCAGCATGGCGCCCATCTGCGGCTCCAGGTGGCTGCACACGCCGGTGCCGAAGCTTTCCGCCAGCACCGCCACCTTGCGCCATTCGGTGGGGCCGCCGCCCCAGGCGGGGTCGTAGTTGCAGTAGTCGATGGCGCCGCTCGCCAGCAGGTCGCGGCAGCCTTCCTTGCTGATCTCGCTCTGCCCGGCGCAGAGCGGGATGGGCACGGTCCGGCGCAGCCGCGCCAGTTCCCGCTTGTCGTTGTGCCAGCGGCAGGGTTCTTCCAGCCAGAAGATGTCGAGCGGTTCGACCAGCCGGGCGAAGCGCAGCGCCTGTTCGTAGGTCCAGCCCTGGTTGGGGTCGGGCATCAGGCGGAAGCCGGGGCCGGCGGCGTCGCGCGCCACGCGCAGGCGTTCGGCATCCTGTTCCGGCGTCAGCCCGCCCACCTTCACCTTGCAGCCGGCGAAGCCCTGTTCGCGCAGCGCCGCCATTTCCCGTGCCAGTTCTTCCAATTCGTTCTCGGCACGGTAGTAGCCGCCCATGGAAACCACGGTCACGCTCTCCCGCGCCCCGCCCCATACCCGGTGCAGCGGCTGGCCGAGCGCCTTGCCGTGCCAGTCCCACAGCGCGGCGTCCACGCAGGCCATGGCGCGCAGCGCCATGCGGCGGTCGCGCAATATGTCCTGGGTGACGGGGTGCATGGCCTGCCAGCAATCCTCCACCAGGAAGGCGCTGCGGCCGAGCAGGCGCGGGGTGATCTCCTGCTCGATCAGGCGGAGGATTTCCGCCTGGCCGGCTTCCTCGTTGTTGGCGAAGCATTGGCCCATCAGCCCGCCGGCAAACACGCGCACCAGCACGGTGCAGCGATGGGTGATGAAG
>JAEWCI010000196.1 GCA_023390705.1 Pseudomonadota bacterium | reverse complement strand
GGTGCGAGGCGCTCCGCCGCGCCGGCCTGCTCTGCAAGGACACGCACGGCCACACCATCCGCATCTCGCCGCCCCTGGTCATCACCCGCGAGGAGGTGGACTGGGCGCTGGAGCGGATCGCCAGGGTGCTGACAGGACCGACGCCCGACGCCGCCGGTCCCTGAGGCCGCCAGGCCGGCTGGTCAGATCGCCTGCCGCAGCTTCGGCAGCACCTCCGACGCGATCAGGTGCATGGTGTCGAGCACCAGGCGCGGCGGCATGCCCGGCCATTCGATGCTGGCGATCAGGTGGTTCATGCCGGTGGCGCGGTGCAGGGCGAGGACCTGCTCCACCACCTCATCGGGGGAGCCGATGATGAAGCGGTCTCCCACCAGCTCATCGAAGCCCTGGCCCAGGTTGTTGTCGCCTTCCGGCATCTCCTTGTCCTGGCCCCAGTCGTGATAGGCCTTGTATTTCGTCTCCAGATAGGGGCGGCAAAGCCGCAGCGCCTCGGCGCGGGTCTTCGCCACGAACAGCTCGCGCCGCATCGGCAGTTCCGCCGGGAAGGGCTTGCCGTGGCGGTCGAGCGCGGCCTTGTAGATATCGAGTTGCCGGATGATGGTGCTGATCCGGCTGTGCGGATTGATGTACCAGCAATCCCCCAGGCGCGCGGCACGGTCGAGCGCCGCATCGGCATCGGCGCCGATCCAGATCGGCGGATGCGGCCGCTGCACGGGCTTCGGCAGGCATGATGCCTCCGTCAGCTCGAAATGCGATCCCTTTAGGCTGACCTGGTCCTCGGCCCACAGGCGCTTCAGCGCGATCAGGTTCTCCTCGAACACCTTGCCGCGGCGGGATTTCGGGATGCCGAAGGCGTTGAACTCGACATCGCGGTAGCCGAGCGCCGCACCGAAGATCAGCCGCCCACCGGCCAGCACATCGAGCGTGGCGAAGTGTTCCGCGACTTCCAGCGGCTTGTAGAGCGCGAGCAGGACGATGCCGGCATTGAGGCGGGCACGCTTCACCTCGGCCGTCAGGCGCGCCAGGACGGGAAGCTGCTGCAATGCCTGGAAGGGGTGGGTGCTGTGGTGCGAGGTCTTGGTGATGGAGTCGAAGCCGAGAGCATCGGCGGTGCGGGCCTGCTCCAGGAGTTCGGCCAGACGAAGCTGGATGTCATCGCCCATCGGATACTGGCCGCGGAGAGCAAGGCCGAACTGGAAGCGACTGGTCACGGTTGGGCTCCTCGGTTGCCGTGGGAGGCAGGCCATCGGGCATCGCGGCGTGCCTTCGGGGGATGATTGTCGCGCCCCTTGCGCATGGCGTCACGCCTGAAAGCGGCCTTCCCCACGGTGCCGCGCCCGTTCCGGCCGGGCAAGCGGCGCCGCTAAAGCTTCGGCAATATCCACCCTGTAGCTTGCCCCCGGCCGCTTCACGCGGTGGGAGGATTGGCATGCACCAGAAACCAGGGAAGCCGGCCGGCCGGCGCACATTGTCGCTGAGGGCGGTCCTGTTGCTCGTTGTTGGCGGGTTGGCGACCCTGCTCATCGGCGTGGCGGCGCTTGAGGTGAGTGTCTCGTTGCGGGGGCGCAGCGCCGTGCTGGCGGCGACGGAGGCCGCCACCAGGGCTGACCTCCTGCTGGGCGCCGCGGCGGATTGGGCGCGTGAACGTGGTGAGGGCAGCGCCGCGCTCGGCGCCGCCGAGCCGGCTTCGGCGGAGATCCGCAGCGTCATCGCGGAACGCCGGCGCGCGGCCGATAGTGCTTTCGCCGAGGCTGCGGCTGGGCTCCGCCCTCTGGCCGCGCCCAGGTCCGCCCTGGCGGAGCGGCTGGCGGAGGCGGAGGCGGCTCATCGTGCCTTGCAGGCCTTCCGGCCTCAGTTGGACGCCGCGCTCAGCCGGCCGGCAGCCGCAAGGCAGGCCGGGCTGCTCACGGAAGCCGCGCGGCGAGGATCGGACGTCATCGCCGCCGCGGTGCGCCTGCGGCTTGCGGCGCTTCCCAGGTCCGAGGATGCCGGGGTCCGGCTGGCCGAACTCCAGATGATGCAGCATTTCGCTTCGGTGATGGCGGAGTTCGCGGGCCGCGAGCGGGCAGCCTTCGCGGCGCTCATTGCCGCGGGGGAGCGCCTGAGTCCTGAGCAGGCGGCGCAGCTCAGCGTATTCCGGGGTCAGGTGGAACTCAGCCGTCAGATGGTGGAGGCCTATGCCACGGGGGTGGATGCGCCGGCCGCGGTCCGCGACGCCTTCGCCCTTGCCGATGAGGCCTATTTCCGCCGCTTCGAGCAGACGAGACGGGCGGTCCATACGGCCGCGCTTGCCGGAGCCGCCTATCCGCTTGCCGCTGGTGAGTGGTTTGCGCAGGCGACGGAAGCTATTGATGGCCTCCTGCGCCTCAGTGCTGTCATGGGGGCTTCGGCGACCGAGCTGATGCGCCAGCAGGCATCCGGCGCGACAGCGGCCCTCACGTCCTATGCCGCGCTGAGCCTGTTCAGCCTGGCCCTGGCCGGAGCCGCCGTGGTGTTCGTACTCCGCCGCGTATCCCGGCCACTGGGCAGCCTGACCAGGACGATGACGGAACTTGCTGAAGGCAACCTGGCCGTCGAGCTTCCGCGAACCCGCAACGACGAGATCGGTGCCATGACCCGGGCCCTCGGAGTGTTCAGGGAGGGCCTGATCGAGGCCGAGCAACTGCGCGCCGAGACGAAGCGTGTGGCGGAAGCGACGGAGCTGGAGCGGCGCCGCGCGACTCTGGAGACCGCAGAGCGGATTGATACGGCCCTCGGCAGCATCGCGGCAGGTCTCGCGGCCTCGGCGACGCAGTTGCGTGCCTCGGCCGATGGACTGACGGCCACGGCGGATCACAGTGCCGAACAGGCGGCAGCGGCGGCGGCCGGGGCCACGGAGGCCGGTGCCAATGTGCAGACAGTGGCCGCCGCGGCCGAGGAATTGGCGTCCTCCGTGCAGGAGATCACTCGCCAGGTGGCGCAATCCGCCACCGTTGCCACCCGTGCGGTGGCGGAGGCCAGGCGCGCCGACGAAACCATGAAGCGGCTGTCCGAAGCGGCTGGGCGCGTTGGGGAGGTGGTGCGGTTGATCTCCGATATCGCGGGACAGACCAACCTCCTCGCACTCAATGCCACGATCGAGGCTGCACGGGCGGGCGAGCATGGGAAGGGCTTTGCGGTCGTCGCCTCGGAAGTGAAGCAGCTCGCTTCGCAGACGGCCAGGGCGACCGAGGAGATCGCCGAGCAGATCCGGACGATGCAGGACGCGACCTCGGCCGTGGTCGGGGCCATCGGCGATATCGGGAGGGTAATCGAGGAGACGCACGGCATCGGTACCGCCATCGCGGCCGCGGTGGAGGAACAGGGCGCGGCAACGCGGGAAATCGCGCGGAACGTCTCCGAGGCGGCATCCGGTACCCACGAGGTGACATCGAGCGTGCAGCGGGTCAGCGGCGCGGCCGACGAGGCCAAGGCCGCACTCGGGGATCTGCGTGGCGCGATTGCCGAGGTTACCACGATGGGGGAGCGGCTGCGCTCTGAGCTGATGGAACTCCTCGGAAGCATACGGAAGGCCGCATGAGCCAGGGCAGGAAAGAGCCCGCGCCATATTGAATTTTGCGTCCGCCGAAACGGCCAGGCTCATGCAGGAATCGCTGCGGTGCCTGGCCACAGGCATTGCTGCTGGCCCGGCTTCCCGAAAGCGCCTCACAGCCCTGAAGGAAGCAGCGTCAAGGACGCCGATATGCGCCAGTCGAATGGTTGGAACGGCCAGGAGCCTGTGCCAACAGGCGGTGCAATGGAGAATGATCCGGTGAAGAAGCCTACTGATCAAACGCTTGCCAAGATGATCGGCATAGGGGAGCGCGAGATCGCCCGCATATTTCACGTCTTCGATTTCCTGGAGCAGGACCGTGCCAGCCTCCGGCGGATAAGCGCGCATATCGAGCGGAGGATGCCCGGGATCGTCGGCCGGTTCTATGAGCTTCAGCTCAATGACACCGAGACGTCGCTCATCATCGGCGATGCGGACACGCTGGACCGTGTGAAGATGAGCACGCAGTACTACATCGCGAGCCTGTTCGACGCCATCCATGATGCGGACTACGTGAGCAGCCGGCTTCGCATCGGCAAAGTCCATCAGCGGATTGGCGTGACACCGCGGCTGTACATGCGCGGGCACAGGAACCTGCAGGCGGTTCTCGAAGATACCGTGGAGACGATCTGCATGGAGCTGGGCTGGGAAAAAGACGTCAATGCGCTGAAGGCCGCGCTTCACAAGATCCTCATCATCGACACGCAGCTCATCTTCGAAGCCTATGTCGCCACCAACCTGATCGAGATCGAGGCAACCAAGGACGAGGTTGACCGCTACGCCTCGCAGCTTGGCATCAAGGTGGACGTGGCGTCACCGCGCCTGCACGACCTGATGCACAAGGACGCGCTGACCAGCCTCTTGAACCGGCGTGCGCTCATGGACTTCCTGGAACACGAGCTTGCCGTGGCAGGCAGGTACGGCCTGCCCCTGTGCTTGGCCTATATCGACCTGAACCACTTCAAGGAAGTGAACGACCGGGCTGGGCATGAGGCGGGCGACGAGGTTCTGCGCAGCCTTGCAGCCGCTCTGCAACGGACCACGAGATCGGTTGATCTTTCGGCGCGCCTCGGCGGCGATGAGTTCTGCATCCTGATGCCGCGTACCACAGCGGACCAGTGCTGCCAGCTCTTGCAGCGGCTGGCCGCCGAATTCGACCTGCGCAATACCCATGCAGGAGTTACCTTGAGCGTTGGCCTGGCGCAGGTTGGCCCTGACAAATTCTGTTCCGCGGAGGAGTTCCTGAAGTCTGCGGACGCACTCATGTACCATGCAAAGCCATTGGCCCATGCCAGCGGAAACCACCATTTCCATATCGAGGGCGGGCCCGCCCTGTCATGGCCGAAGGCGAGTTGCTCCTCGGCATAGCGAATGGCTCGGGCGGAGTCTGAACATGAAGTGGCGGCTCATGAGAATGGTTGTTCGGGAAGGGCTGTGGCTGCCCAGGCGCAGGCGCAACCCTGCCCACCGCTGCACGGTCCGCCCGGCTTCGGGAAGGTGTCGGTTCAGGCGCCCACCGGCTCCGGCGACAGAACGCGCCACCCCGCATGGTGGCGGGCCAGCATCTTCGCCTCGATTTCCGCTTCCTCTGCATCAAACCACCGGGCGTGCGCGCGGCTCAGTGTCCAGCGGCATACCCAGGCGGCGCCGTCATCGCGGAAGCCGAGGAGATAGAGCGGCGGTAGCGTCCCGTCGGTACGGATGGCTGCGATCACGCGCTTGCCCATAGGCGATCTCCGCACTTGCATGGCCCGAATCCGCTTGGCGTGGGTCCAAGAATGATGTTGCGCTAAGGAGCCGGATGCGGAGGCCACAAACCTGTGCATGACGGTAAAGATTTCCGGCTCAAACCATCCCGTCTCCCTTTTTCGGGAGGGGAAAGAGCTACCGAGCAAACGAACGGCAGCCGGCGAGATCGTCCGATCACTGCACTAAAAAGGGACTTGGCCGGAACCATCCGCCGCCCAGGCATGCTCGCCGGGTGCAGGTCCAGCCCTATCCGGGAAGAATATTCGGAGTGGATATGGGAGTCCTTTCTCCTTAACCTGCGCCGGATATGAGTTCGAATGCCATGACACCAGCTCTGACGGGTTCCGCTCAATCCCGGGAAGATTTCCTGGAAGGGCATGTCCAGGCGCAGCCTTCGTTGCCGCAGAACCAGGAGGATGCAGCCTGCCCTGCCGTGGCCAATCTGGGACGTGGCTGGGCAATGGTCCACCAGCTTCATGGCCTTGCCTCGGAGCCCGATACGACCTTGCTCGCCTTGGTGCACAAGGATGTCGGCGTGGCATTGCTCGGCGAGGTCCCGGATCTAGGCGCCATCGAGCGCGTCAGGGGCAAGCTGCATGCGGCAGGCTTTGTGGAAATTTTCGGCGGCTACCCTCCGATCGTCTTCCGGGTGATGCCGCCGAGCGAACTGCCGCTGGAGGATCTGCTGGAAGCGGCCTTTGCGCTTGAGCCGCGGCTGTCGCTTGACAAGGAGGAAGGCTGGGAGCGCGCTGCCTGCGAGATACTCGCCGGCGGGAAAGTTGCGGGCATTGGCATGCAGGAGGAATCGCCCGCTCCAGCGAATGGAACCGATGCGCCTCAAGGATCGGAGGCAAACAACTCCGCGAGCGAGGAAGCTCTCCGGCCCGCGCCTGGCGTGCCCATCCCGCAACCCCTGCTGGCATCCCTGCCGGCCGGTACGGAAGCCGGGCAAGGGGCGCGAAGGCAGGCTGCCTCTTCCGGGCTCCCGCCTCACTCTTTGCCCCTGGCTTTCAAGGATGGTTCATCCTGTCCGGATGGGACCGCACCGAAGGATGACACAGGGGAAGACGAGCCGCGGGGCAACCGCAGTTCGCGTCACCGATCCGTGGCCCTGTTGGCCGGTGGCGTTCTTATGCTTGCGTTGGGAGGCCTGGCTGCGTTCCACAACGGTGGAACTCCCCTGAACCTGATCGCGGCAAGAGAGCCTGACCGAATGCCCGGCGCGGAATTGTCCGGGCCGGAACCACACCCCGCCGAGACTGCGAGTCATCGGCCGGCTGCGCCGGCAGCCGTCACGACCGATGCTGGAGCGCCCCGTGCTGGTGTTGAGGAGCCGGAGCCTGGGGGCGCCGGTTCTGCGGCCGCTCCTGTATTCGCAATAGAACCAGCCCTGCCCGAACGGGCAGGGGCGCCACCAGCCGAAGCTGGGATACCGGGTCCACCCGAGGATACGGCGGGATTGGGCTCGGAACAGGTACAGCCGTCTCCCAACCTCCCGAAGCTTGCCACGCCGGGCTCCCCGGATGCTGCTCATCCTCCTGTGGAGCAGCCGACGGAGATTGCCGGAAATCCGCAAGCCTCTCCTGCGGCTTCGGATGTTGAGACCGGTACGACTGCCTCGATGCCGGCCGGGGCTGGTGGAGCGCGGCATGAAAGCGCTGGCGGTCCTGTCCTCCCGGCGCCAACGGAACCGGCTGGCACGGAGAGGGCGGAGTCAGCGATGCCGGTGATTGCCGCGCTTTCCGAACGGCCAGGCGATCCGGCCAGGCCGGGCGTGGAATCTGCTTCGCCCGAGAGGTCCACGGCATCGGGCGTTACGGCCCCTGGTGATTCCCCTGCCGCCGCTCCGGTGGCGATGTCCGTCTCCTCCAATCCTGCGCAAAGCCCAGAAGGGGCCTCTGCTTCGGAAGAGCGAGAGGAGGCGAGGCGGTCTCATGACGTCGCGGCCAGCATGCCGGCAAGGCCTGCTGAAAGGGTGGAGGCGTCTGCCGCGCTGAATGCCACCACCCGGCAAGTTCGCATGGCCCCGGCCATGCTTCTGGCGCTGATCCAGCGTGGTGACGCCATGCTCGCGCTCGGCGATCTTTCGGCTGCACGGCTACTGTACGAACGAGCAGCCGCTGGCGGGGACGGCCATGCGGCCACTGCTGCCGGCAAAACCTATGACCCGGCCTTCCTGGCCCGGTTCGGTGGCGTGATCCCGGGCGATCCTGCCATGGCTGCGGGTTGGTATCGCCGCGCTATTGCCCTGGGCGACCGTGAAGCGGAAGAAGCATTGGCAAGGCTGGAAGTGGCGGGCGAGTGATTCGGCGGATCATCGCAGTGCGCGGGGCTGCCGGGTCCCTGTCGCAGGCGGCAGCTGCGCACCAGAAAAGGAGTCATACCGGCGCGCCTTTGTGTTGACAC
>JAEWCI010000111.1 GCA_023390705.1 Pseudomonadota bacterium | reverse complement strand
GTGTTGAGGTCCGAGAGCAGCGGCTCCAGCGCCCATTCGGCCATCTCGGCGCGCACCGCTTCCATCTCGGGCGGCGCGGGGGCGCGGGCCAGCATGGCGTAGTCGTCGTCCAGCTCGGCCTTGGCTTCCTCCAGCCGCTCGAAGCTGAAATCCAGTTCCTGGCGGTAATGGGTCTTCAGCACCATCAGGCGGAAGGCCTCGCCGGCCCAGGGACCGCGCGCCAGGATGTCCCGCACGGTGAGGAAATTGCCGAGCGACTTCGACATCTTCTCCCCGTCCACCCGCAGCATGCCGTTGTGCAGCCAGTAATTGGCCATGCGCGGCGTGCCGAAGGCGCAGCGGGACTGCGCCAGCTCGTTCTCATGGTGCGGAAAGATCAGGTCATGGCCGCCGCCATGGATGTCGAAGATTTCTCCAAGCGCCTGCCAGGACATGGCGGAGCACTCGATGTGCCAGCCGGGGCGGCCACGGCCCCAGGGGCTGTCCCAGCCCGGCAGTTCGGGCGGGCTCGGCTTCCACAGCACGAAATCCCCGGCATCGCGCTTGTAGGGCGCGACATCGATGCGCGCGCCGGCCAGCAACTCATCCGGGCTGCGGCCCGAAAGCTTCCCGTATTCGGGGAAGGAGCCAACGCTGAACAGCACATGGCCATCCGCGGCATAGGCATGGCCGCGTGCGATCAGCTTCTCGATCAGCGCGATCATCGGCGCGATGGATTGCGTGGCGCGCGGCTCCACATCCGGCGGCAGGGCGCCGAGCGCGGCCATGTCGGCGTGGAAATCCGCCGTGGTGCGGGCGGTGATGCTCTCGATCGGCTCGCCGCTTTCCAGGGCGCGGGCGTTGATCTTGTCATCCACGTCGGTGATGTTCCGCACATAGGTCACGCGCGGGAACATCCGGCGCAGCAGGCGCACCAGCACGTCGAAGACGATGACCGGCCGCGCATTGCCCAGATGCGCCAGGTCATAGACCGTGGGGCCGCAGACATAGATGCGCACATGGCCGGGGTCGATCGGCGCGAATTCCTCCTCGCGCCGGGTCAGGCTGTTGTGCAGGGTCAGGGCGGGGGTCATCGGCACATCCTGGGCGCGCTGGACGGAGGGCGAAACGCAAGACCCGCCGGCGGGGCGGCGGCGAAACTGGTTCAGCGGCGGCAACGCAGGCGGGGCATGCCGGCCTTATGCCCCTGCCCCGCCCCGGCTTTCAACCCCCGGCGCCGATCTTCAGCCGCAGCGCCGCCTTCTCCCGCCCGATCAGCGGCAGCAGCGCCTTCATCTCCGGCCCGTGCTCCTCACCAGTCAGCGCCAGCCGCAGCGGCAGGAACAGCGCCTTGCCCTTGCGGCCGGTGGCCTCCTTCACGGCATTGGTGAAGGCGGACCAGCTTGTCTCGTCCCAGGGTTCCGGCGGCAGCGCGGCCAGGGCGGCGCGGAGGAAATCGCCCTCCCCTTCCTGCACCGGCGGCACCACGGTGCCGCGCACCACCTCGAACCAGCCCCGCGCCTCGCGCAGCAGGTCCAGGTTGCCGCGCACGGCCTGCCAGAAGGCTTCGTCCGCGCCTTCCGGCAGGCGGTCACGCACGCTCTCGAAGCTGGCTTCATGCAGGTAGCGGCGGTTCAGCGCCAGCATCTGCTGCGGGTCGAAGCGCGCGGCGGAGCGGGACATGCGGCCAAGGTCGAAGCCCGCCACCAGGTCGCGCGGCATCCCCGCCACCGGGTCCTGCGAGGTGCCGAGCGCCGCCAGGTAGCCGGCCAGCGCCGCCGGCTCCACCCCATCCCGCCGCAACTGGCGCAGCGCCAGGCTGCCCAGCCGCTTGGAGAGCGGCCCGCCATCGGCATCGGTCAGCAGCGGCAGATGCGCGAAATTCAGCCGCCCGCCATGGATGCCCAGCGCCTCCCACAGGTCAATCTGCACGCCGGTATTGGTGACATGGTCCTCGCCACGGATGATGTGCGTCACGCCGCTGTCGCGGTCGTCCACCACTGAGGTGAAGGTGTAGAGCGGCGTGCCGTCGGCGCGGATCAGCACGGGGTCCGAGATCGCCGGCAGCTTCACCGCGCGGCGGCCCAGCACGCCATCCTGCCATTCCACCGCGCGCGCGGAGAGCATGAAGCGCCAGTACGGCCGCTTACCATTGGCGATGGCGCGGTCCAACTGCTCCTTCGTCATCTTCAGCGCGGCGCGGTCATAGACCGGCGGGCGACCCTGCCGCAGCCGCTGCTCGCGCTTGAAGCGCAACTCCTCCTCGCTCTCCAGGCAGGGATAGAGGCGGCCGGTGGCCTTCAGCTTCTCGGCCGCGGCGGCGTAGCGTTCCAGCCTGTCGGACTGGCGGAACTGCTCGTCCCAATCCAGGCCGAGCCAGCGGAGATCCTCCTCCAGCGCCTCGGCATATTCGGCCTTGTTGCGCTCGGTGTCGGTATCGTCCAGGCGCAGCAGGACCTGGCCGCCATGCTGCCGGGCGTAGAGCCAGTTCACCAGGGCGACGCGGGCATTGCCGACATGGAGGTAGCCGGTCGGCGAGGGAGCGAAGCGCAGCTTCATCCCCGCGGTTCCAGCGCCTGGTAGTCGGTTTCGGATTTGCGGCTGGCCGGATTGGCCAGGCAGAATTCCACCCAGGCCACGGTGTCCAGCCCCTCGGCGATCGCGTATTCGCCCCAGTTGAAATACATCGTACGCAGGATTTCCTCGCTGGCCGCGTCCTGGCGCAGATCCTCGATCTGCGCGCGGATGAAGCGGCGGGCATATTCGCGGGCGACCTCGGCGCTGGCGAAGCCGGTCACTTCCCATTCCTCTTCCGGGTCGCCGGCATCGGCATGGTCGCCGCAGCGGACGGAGAAGCGGCTCATGCCTCCTCGTCCTCCTCGGCATCCTCGTCGCGGCGGGGGTCGAGGACACGCCAGTTGCGTTCCTCGGCGTCGCGCACCGGGCGGGCGGCGAAGTCGTGCAATTCGCTCGCGCTGCGCCAGGCCTGCTCCGCGCCGCCCTGCACCTCGGCATCCTCGCCGAAGGCGAACCAGGCCTGCAGTACCTGGTCCGGCTTCATGCCGGCGGTGCGGCAGCGCTCCAGGCTGTCCCGCACATAGCGGCGGGCGAAGGCGTTGGCGTGTTCCAGCGTGGCGAAGCCGCGGATGATCTCCACCGGGTCGCTGCCATTGCCGCCGGAAAGATCCATGATGCGCACGGCGAAGCCGCCGGGCGTGCCGAACAACCCGGTATCGAAGCCCGAACCCCTGTCGCTGCCTGCCACGCTACGCTCCCCGGAGCGCTTTCAGGCGAAGTGCGAGCGGTTCGCCGTGGAAAGCGCGATAAGAACCAGACACCACATGTGTCGAACGCGGCCGCGCCGCCCGCGGTGCCGCATGGCCCCGGGTCATTTCACCAGCCCGGTATAGCCGTTGGTGATGGGGTAGCGGCGGTCGCGGCCGAAGGCGCGCGGGCCGATCTTCACCCCCGGCGGCGCCTGGCGGCGCTTGTATTCGGCGCGGTCCAGCATCCGCCAGATGCGCAGCACCATGGCGCGGTCATGGCCCGCGGCGACCAGGGCGTCCACGCTCTTCTCGCCTTCCACCAGCCCTTCCAGGATGGCGTCCAGCACCTCATAGGGCGGCAGGCTGTCCTGGTCGGTCTGGTTGGGGCGCAATTCGGCGCTGGGCGGCTTGGTGATGACGCGTTCCGGCATCACCGGCCCGGCCGGGCCAAGCGCACCGCCCGGCACATTTGCGTTGCGCCAGCGGCACAGATCGAACACCGTGGTCTTGTAGATGTCCTTCAGCACCGAATAGCCGCCGCACATGTCGCCATAGAGCGTGGCATAGCCCACCGACATCTCGGACTTGTTGCCGGTGGTCAGCACCATGTCCCCGAATTTGTTGGAAAGCGCCATCAGCGTCAGGCCGCGGGCGCGGGACTGGATGTTCTCCTCGGTGATGTCGGGCGGGCGGTTGCCGAAGGCCGGCGCGAGCATGGCGCCAAAGGCTTCCATGGCGGGACCGATATTGATGGTCTCGTAGCGGATGCCGAGCAGATCCGCGCAGGCGGCCGCGTCCTCCAGGCTTTCCGGGCTGGTATAGGGGCTCGGCATCATCACCGCACGAACCCGGTCCGGCCCCAGGGCATCGGCCGCGACGGCGGCGCTGATGGCGCTGTCTATCCCGCCCGAAAGCCCCAGCACCACGCCGGGGAAGCGGTTCTTCTCCACATAGTCCCGCAGCCCGAGCATCATGGCGAGGTAGATCTGTTCCAGCTTGCCGGGCATGGGCGGCAGGGGCTGCGGCTTGCAGACCAGCCTTTCGCCTTCCCGGTGCCATTCCGTGACGGTCAGCGCTTCCTCGAAGACCGGCATCTGCACCGCGAGCGACCGGTCCGGGTTGAGGACGAAGCTGCCGCCCTCGAAGACCAGCTCGTCCTGGCCGCAGACCTGGGCGAGGAAGACGAAGGGCAGGCCGGTCTCCACCACCCGCGGCACGGCGAGATCCACGCGCAATTGCGCCTTGTCCACCTCGAAGGGCGAGCCGTTGATGGAAAGCAGGATCTCCGCCCCGCTTTCCGCCAGGCATTCGGAGACGGCGGGGAACCACCAGTCCTCGCAGATCATCAGGCCCAGGCGGAAGCCGCGGAAGGCCACCGGGCCAGGAGCGGGGCCGGAGTCGAAGACGCGCTTCTCGTCGAAGACACCGTAATTCGGCAGCTCATGCTTCGCGCGCCGGGCCAGGATGCGGCCGCCTTCCAGCACGAACAAGGCATTGTAGCGGTGCGTGCCCTCCACCCAGGGGCCGCCGACCACCACGCCCGGGCCGCCATCCGCGGTCTCGGCGGCCAGGTCGGCGATGGCGGCGGCGCAATCCGCGACGAAGGCCGGCTTGAGGACCAGATCCTCCACCGGATAGCCGCCGATGGAGAATTCCGGCGTCACCACCAGGTCGGCACCGAGGCGCGCGGCTTCCGCCCGGGCCTTGCGGATGCGGTCGGCATTGCCCCGGACATCCCCGGTATGGGGGTTGAGCTGGGCGAGCGCGATACGGAGCGTGTCTGCCATGATCGCCGGAAGCTAGGGATGCGGGGGGTACGGGTCAACGGAAGAACATTCTGTGCCCCAAGCGCCGGCGCCGCCCTCCGGCCCCCCGTCCCTGACGGGTCGCCTCCATGGGCAACCGCAACCGCGGGAATTCCCGCCGCCCGGCGCGCTGCCGCGGCGGCGCGAATACTCAGCCGCCGTTCCCGTTCCGCTGGCCGTTCCGCCGCAGGAGGAATTCACGGCCGATCTTCACCCGTGGCTCGCCGTCATAGGCGACGATGTCGGAGGTGGCATAGGTTTCCGTCCAGCTGTCCGGCAGGAAGCTGCCGGTGCCGACCACGTCTATCGGCGCCTGGGCCTGGGCCATCACCCGGCACTTCCCCACCCCGAAGCCCGAGGAGGCGACGATCCGCACCTTGGGGAAGCCGGCCTCGTCCAGTGCCTCGCGCATACGCCAAATAGCGGCGGCGGAAACCCCGGTGCCGACCAGGTGGCGCAGCTCCGTCTCATTACGGTAGCGGCGGATGGCGCCGGGGGCGTGGCGTTCCAGCACGGCGTAGCTTTCCGCCGGGTCCAGCCCCTCCAGGAAGCGGCCGCCATGGGTGTCCAGCCGCACCGCCATGCGTCCGGCCGCCGCCAATTCCGGGAAGCGGCGGCAGACGGCCAGCCCGTCCGTCACTTCCCGGCCGAAATAATCGACCAGGACGGTGAGGTTGTCCTCCGGGAAGGCTTCGTGGAACATCTCGGCGGCGCGGACGGTGGAATTGGCGTAGCCGATCAGCGCGTGCGGCATGGTGCCGTAGCCGCGCGTGGCGCCGAACCAGTGCGCCGTGGCGTCCGTGGCGTTGCCGGTGAAGCCCTTGGCGCCTTCCTTGCGGGCCGCCGCGCTGCCGACGCTGGCGGCATAGGCCATCATCTCCTGCATCTCGGCGCCGGCGCAGTGCCGGGCATCCATCGCCAGGAAGGTGACCTGCGGCAGTTCCAGGCACATCTGGTAGGCGTTGTGCGCGGCGACGCAGGGCGGACCCAGCTTCTGCAGGTACAGCGTCTCCAGATCCGCCAGCGCGGTGAAGGAGCCGGTGATGTAGAGGATGGGGTCGCCCGCCCCGACCCAGCTTCCTTCGGGATGCACCAGGTCGATGTCGAAGCTGGTGCCGCGCGCCTCCGCCACCGCCTTCAGCCAGTCCACCATCAGCCGTGGCGCGCTGACCACCGGGCGGCGCATGAACACCGCATAGGTGACGCGGCAGTCGCCGAAGCGCTGCACGATGGCGCGGGTGCGGTTGAAGTAGGCGTCGGTCCGCGCCGCGATGGCGGCGTCGGTCACATCCTCCGCCATCGCCCCAGCCTCCCCTACTGCGCCGCCTGGGCCGGCTGCATCGCCGGCATCCGCCGCGCCTTCAGCTCCTCGGCGATGAGGAAGGCCAGTTCCAGCGACTGCGCGGCGTTCAGCCGCGGGTCGCACTGGGTCTGGTAGGCGGTGGCGAGGTCGGCCTCGGTCAGCCGGTGGGCGCCGCCCAGGCATTCCGTGACATTCTGCCCGGTCATCTCGACATGCACGCCGCCCGGCCAGGTGCCCTCGGCGGCATGGACATCGAAGAAGCGCCGGACTTCCTCCAGGATGGCGTCGAAGGGCCGGGTCTTGTAGCCGGCGGCGGCGATGGTGTTGCCGTGCATCGGGTCGCACAGCCACACCACATGCCGCCCGGCGCGCTGCAGGGCGCGGACCAGCGGCGCCAGCTTCGCCTCCACCTTGTCCGCCCCCATGCGGGAGATCAGGGTCAGCCGGCCCTTCTCGTTCGCCGGGTTGAGGATGTGGGTCAGGCGGACCAGCTCATCCGCCTCCATGCTCGGGCCGACCTTCATGCCGATCGGGTTGCGGACGCCGCGCAGGAATTCGACATGCGCGCCTTCCGGCTGGCGGGTGCGGTCGCCGATCCAGAGGAAATGCGCCGAACAGGCATACCACTTGCCGGGATGCGTGCTCGGCTCCCGCGTCAGCGCCTGCTCATACGGCAGCAGGAGGGATTCATGGCTGGTGTAGAAGGCCGTCTCGCGGATCTGCGGCGCGTTCTCGCTGTTCATGCCGCAGGCGGCCATGAAGCCCAGCGTCTCGTCGATCCGGTGCGCCAGGTCGGCATAGCGTTCCGCCAGCGGGGAGCGGGAGACGAAATCCAGGTTCCACCGATGCACCTCGTGCAGGTCGGCATAGCCGCCGGTGGCGAAGGCGCGCAGCAGGTTCAGCGTGGCCGCCGATTGCAGGTAGCCGAATTCCATCCGGCCGGCATCGGGGGTGCGGGCTTCCGGCGTGAAGGCGGCGTCGTTGATGATGTCGCCGCGATAGCTGGGCAGGGTGACGCCGTCCCGCGCCTCGGTATCCGAGGAACGCGGCTTGGCGAACTGCCCCGCCATGCGGCCGAGCTTCACCACCGGCACCTTGGCGCCGAAGGTCAGCACCACCGCCATCTGCAGCAGCACCCGGAAGGTGTCGCGGATGTTGTTGGCGTTGAAATCGGTGAAGCTCTCGGCGCAGTCGCCGCCCTGCAGGACGAAGGCCCTGCCGTCCCCGGCCTCGGCCAGGGCGGCGCGCAGGCGGTCGGCCTCGCCGGCAAAGACCAGGGGCGGGAAACGGCCGAGCTTCGCTTCCATCGCCGCCAGCTTCGCCGGATCCGGATATTCGGGCACCTGCCGGATCGGCATGTCCCGCCAGCTACCCGGATGCCACGCACGCGCAACCATTTCAAACATTCCCTTGGACAAGGCCGGCGACTTTAGCCGGGACCCGGCCGGCATGCCAGCGCCGGGAGGGATCGTTCCCTCAGGCCCCTGACCGCCACCCGGCCCGGCCGGCTGCCGAGGGCCGGGAGCCCCGAGAGGCGCCCGGCTACTCCGCCGCCACCTTCACCCCCGCCTCCCGGGTCCGCGTCCGCAGCGTGACGAATTCCTCCGCCGCGGTCGGGTGGATGCCGATGGTGCGGTCGAAATCCTCCTTGGTGGCGCCCATCACCACGGCGATGCCGATGCCCTGCATCATCTCCCCGGCATCCTCGCCCAGCATATGGGCGCCCAGCACCCGCCGGGTCTTCTGGCAGACCACCAGCTTCATCAGCGTCTTCCGCCCCGGCCGCTTGCTGATGGTGTGGCGCATGGGCGTGAACTGCGTGAGGTAGATGTCCACCGGCCCCTTGGCCGCGGCATCCGCCTCGGTCAGCCCCACCGTGCCGATCGGCGGGGAGGTGAAGACCGCGGTCGGCACGTTCTCGTAGCTGGCGCGGCGTGGCCGGCCGCCATACAGCGTATCGGCCAGGGCATGGCCGACCGCGGTGGCCATGGGCGTCAGGTTCAGCCTGTCCGTCACGTCGCCGATGGCGAAGATATGGGGCTGGGTGGTGCGGTGCTCCTCGTCCACCTCCACGGCGCCATCGGCGGTGCATTCCACCCCCGCCCTGTCCAGATGCAGACCCTGGATGTGCGGCACGCGGCCGGTGGCGAAGAGCACGGCATCGGCCTCGATCACCTCGCCGCCCCGCAGGTTCAGCAGCAGCCCCTGCGGGCAGCGGTCCAGCCGGCCGAGATGCTTGCCGCAATGCTGGCGGATGCCCTGGGCGTCCAGCGCCTCCTTCAGCGCGGCGCGGATGTCCTGGTCGAAACCGCGCAGCGGCAGTTCGGCGCGGTAAACGAGGTCCACCTCGGCGCCGAGGCCACGGAAGATGCAGGCGAATTCCAGCGCGATATAGCCGCTGCCGACGACGCAGAGCCGCTTCGGCAGCGCCTTCAGCGTGAACACGTCGTCCGAGAGCATGCCAAGTTCGGCGCCCGGTATGTCCGGCCGCACCGCGCGGCCGCCGACGGCGACGACGATCCTCTCCGCCGTGACGCGCCTGCCGCCGACATCGAGCGTATGCGCGTCGATGAAGCTGGCGCGGGCCTCGAAGATGGTGCAGCCGGCGCCGGTCAGCAGCCGGCCGTAGATGCCATTCAGCCGCGCCACCTCGGCATCGCGGGCGGCGGCCATGGCAGCCCAGTCATGGCCCTGCACGGCGATGTCCCAGCCGAAGGCGCGGGCATCCTCGGCCCACATGCCGTATTCGGCGGCATTCACCATGATCTTCTTCGGCACGCAGCCGACATTGACGCAGGTGCCGCCCCAGAAGCGCTCCTCGGCGATGCCGACGCGGGCGCCATGGCCGGCGGCGATGCGGGCGCAGCGCACCCCCGCGCTGCCGCCGCCGATGACGAAGAGGTCGAAGTCGTGGCTCATCCGCGGGTGTCCTTCAGGCGGCGAGAGAAGAAGAGTGATTCACCGCCAAGACGCCAAGGAGGATTTTCTTGGCGTCTTGG
>JAEWCI010000043.1 GCA_023390705.1 Pseudomonadota bacterium | reverse complement strand
GGTCGGAAGGCGGCACCGGCAGCACCTCGATCGTCAGGTCCATGCGGTCCAGCAGCGGGCCGGAGAGGCGCATCCGGTAGTCCTCGCCGCAGCGGGGCGCGCGGCCGCATTCGCGCGGGGCATCGCCCAGATAGCCGCAGCGGCAGGGGTTCATCGCCGCCACGCACTGGAAGCGCGCCGGCCAGGTGATGTGGGCATTGGCCCGGCTGATGGTGGTCTGCCCGCTCTCCATCGGCTGGCGCAGCGCCTCCAGCGCCTGGCGCGGGAATTCCGGCCATTCGTCCAGGAACAGCACGCCATGATGCGCCAGGCTGATCTCCCCCGGCCGGGCGCGGGCGCCGCCGCCGATCAGCGCCGCCTGGCTGGCCGAATGATGCGGGTCGCGATAGGGCGGGCGCACCACCAGCCTGCCATCCCGCAGCAGCCCGGCGATGGAATGGATCATGCTGACCTCAAGCGCCTCGGCCGGCGTCAGGTCGGGCAGCAGTCCGGGCAGGCGGGCCGCCAGCATGGACTTGCCGGCGCCCGGCGGGCCGATCATCAGCAGGTTGTGGCCGCCGGCGGCGGCGACCTCCAGCGCCCGCTTGGCGCTTTCCTGGCCCTTCACCTCGGCCATGTCCGGGCCGCGCCAGGGCGCCGAGTCAGGCGGCGGCGGGGCAGGCGGGGTCAGCACCTGGGTGCCCCGGAAATGGTTTAGCAGGGAGGGGAGGTCGGGCGCCGCCAGCACCTCGATCCGCCCGGCCCAGGCAGCCTCGCCCCCCTGCGCCGCCGGGCAGATCAGCCCAAGCTCCCGCGCCGAGGCGCCGAGCGCCGCGGGCAGCACCCCGGCCACCGGGTTGATGGCGCCGTCCAGCGAAAGCTCCCCCAGCGCGGCGAAGCCGGCCAGCTCCTCGCGCGGCAGCACCTCCATCGCCGCCAGCACGCCGAGGGCGATAGGCAGGTCGAAATGGCTGCCTTCCTTCGGGATGTCGGCCGGGGCCAGGTTCACCAGGATGCGCTTGGGAGGCAGCGAAAGCCCGAGGCCGGAGAGCGCCGCCCGCACTCTCTCCCGGCTTTCCGCTACCGCCTTGTCCGGCAGGCCGACGACCAGGAAGGCGGGCAGGCCGGCGGCGATCTGCACCTGCACCTCCACGGGCATGGCTTCGATGCCGGCGAAGCTGAAGGTGGCGATTCGCGCGAGGGTCATGGCCCGCGATGGTTGCGGGACCGGACAGGCTCGATCAACCCCCTGTTGCGCTGGCATGCGTTCATGCTGCTACATGAATGCGCCCTCAAACGCCGGCGGCGCCCTCCAGCGGGTTGGCTTACGCACGCTACCTGGCGCGGCGCGCGGAAAGGCACCCGGGCCCCGCTGCGGGCCGCAAGGGTCACCGTTCAGGCACCGCGGCTATCAGACAACAGACAGAAGGCGAAGCGTCAGCCCGCCAGCCCTTCCGCCTGACGCCACAGCCGCAGGAAATTGCCGCTCCAGAGCAGGCCGATCTCGCGCGGGCCATAGCCGCGGCGGACCAGCGCCGCGGTCAGGCCCGGCGTCTCCGCCGCGTTCTGCCAGCCTTCCACCGCGCCGCCGCCATCGAAGTCCGAGGACACGCCGACATGCTCGATGCCGATGCGCCGCACCGCGTGGTCCACATGGTCGGCCATGTCCTCGACGCTCGCCACCGTGGTCTTTCCCGGTTCGCCCGGCCGCAGGAAGGCGGGCACGGCGGTGATCTGGGCGAGGCCCCCCACCGCCTTCAGCGCGTCCAGCTGCTCGTCGTCTATGCCGCGGGGATGGTCGCACAGCGCCTGGCAGGCGGTGTGGGTGGCGAGGATCGGAGAGCGCGAGCATTCGGCTGCCTGCAGCATGCCCGCCTTCGAGACATGGCTGACATCCACCAGCATCCCGGCCGCGTTCAGCGCCGCGATGGCCTGGCGGCCGAAGGCGGAAAGCCCGCCATGCTCGGCCGGCGCATCGCCAAGCGCCGGCTTCGGCCGGGCGCTGTCGGCAATCTCGTTGTGGCCGTCATGGGTCAGGGTCAGGTAGCAGGCGCCCAGCGCCTTCCAGCGTCCCGGCGCCGTCAGGTCGCGCCCCATGGCATAGCCGTTCTCCACCGCCGAGAGCACCGCCAGCGCGCCCGCTTCATGCGCCGCCTCAAGTTCGTCCGCGGTGGCGCAGAAGCGGCGTTCGGCGCCGTCGGCGCGGGCGCGGATATGGCGCAGCATGGCCTCGGCCCGTTCGGCCGCGGCGGCGTGCCCGGCCTCGTCCCGCTTGCCCTGGGGGACATAGGCGATGAAGACCACGCCACGCAGGCCGCCCCGGCGCATCTTGGGAAAGTCCACCAGCATGGTGGATTCGGCCAGCGGGTCCGGCGGCTCCGGCCAGCGGATATCGACATGCGTATCCAGGGTCAGCGTCGCCGCGTGGATTGCCTGGCCGTCCATCACCCATTCCCCCAGCCGGTCAGGAAGCGCCGCAGCAGCGCCCCGAGCAGCGATACGTTGTAGCCGCCTTCCTGCACGATGGCGCTGGGCAGTCGCAACCCGCCGATCAGCGCCCCGGCGCGGGCGAAGCCTTCCTCGGTCACCCGCAGCGCGTTCAGCGGCTCATGTTCGCTGGCATCGAAGCCCAGGCTGACCACCAGCGCCTCCGCCCCGAAGGCCCGCACCGCACCGATGCCCCGTTCCAGGGCCGAGAGCCATGCGGCATCGCCGCTGCCGATGGCAAGCGGCAGGTTCAGGTTGCAGCCCTCGCCGGCCCCGGCGCCGGTTTCCTCCGCGTAGCCGGTGTAGAAGGGGTAGTACTGGTTCGGGTCGCCATGCAGCGAGACGGTGAGGACATCGCCGCGCTCCCAGAACACGCCCTGGGTGCCGTTGCCGTGGTGGCTGTCGATGTCGAGCACCGCCACGCGCTCCGCCCCGGCCGCGCGCAGCGCCTCCACCGCCAGGGCGGCGTTGTTGAGGTAGCAATGCCCGCCCGCCCGCGCCGGCAGCACATGATGCCCGGG
>JAEWCI010000011.1 GCA_023390705.1 Pseudomonadota bacterium | reverse complement strand
CGGTCCCAGCCCGCCGGGGTGAAGCCGGCCAGCATCGGCGTGCGCGGGGGGAACTCGAGATAGGGGCGGTTCCGGAAGCCGGCGGCGGCGAGGCGCGCCGCGAGGCGGAAGGCCTGCCCGGCTCCGCCGGAGAGCAGGGCGCTGCGCGGCACGCCCGCGCCCTCCTCCACGATCTGGGCGACGCAGGGGAGGGCCGTGAGCCGGCAGATCGCGAGGTCCTTGAGGAAGGCATCCTCCTCGAGGGGCAGGGCGGCCGCCCACATCTTTTCCGCCCCGGCGGCATGGGCGGCGAGGATGCGGCGCGCCTGGCGCTCAAGTTCCGGCAGCAGGGCGACCGGAACCGCCCGGGCGGCAGCCCGGGCCTCGATCCCGGCAAGCAGGCTCGCCACAAGGACCGGGACGAAGCCCGGCCGGCCGTGCACGAGCGCCTGGACCGATGGCGGGATCCGGGCGTAGCGGGGGCCGCGGCCCTTGTGACCCTCCTCTGCCGCGTCGAGCAGGCGAATCGCTTCCGATACCGCGGCCGGCAGGCCGGGATCCGGCAGCCGGGCCACCAGCATGGGCACAGCGGCCGCCGCCGCGGCGGCGACGTCAGCGAGACCACCCCGACCCCGCACGGGACAGCGGAGGGTGTCCGGCAGGAATGCGGACTCCCTGCAAAGCCGCGGCAATGGGCTGGCCATGCGACTACCCCTACCTCACCTCTCCCGTCGCAGGTCGCGCAGCAATGACCGTGCCAGCCGGGCGTGGCCTCGCGGCCAGTGCGCCGCCGCACGATGCGTCGCAACCTGCCAATGGGGCCCGCCTCGCGCCCGGCGGGCAGGTTGCGCATCGGGGTTCCCGACTTGGCCCAGGAAGCCCTGCAGTTTGCGACGTGATCGCCGGCGCCGGCTGGCATGACGGCTGCATGACGCGCTGCGGATGACGCGCCCCGGCGTCGAGGAACGAGGAGCCGAACCGCCGCATGCCCTTCCGAGCCCAGGCCCCGGCGAGCGGGCCGCAAAACGCCATTGCCGGCCAATGATCCTCACCCGTCTGCGCCGGGCGCCGCCAGGCCTGCGGGCGGTCGCCCTCTACATGGTGGCGATTGTCTGCACCAAGGCGATCAGCCTGCTGATGCTGCCGGTCACGACAGCCAGCCTGCCGCCGGCCGAGTTCGCCCGCCTCGAGCTGCTTCTGTCGGCCGCCGAGGTTGGCATGCTGCTGGCCGGCGCAGGGCTGGTCCAGACGCTCTACCGCTTCGGCGCCGCGGCCGGCGAGGAGGGACGACGTGCCGCGGCCGAGGTGGCTGGCCTCACCGTCACCATCGCGCTGCTGGGCTGCACCGCGGCTGTGACACTCGCCATCCCGCTCAGCCGCCTTTTTCCGATGCCCGTGAGCGGCGTGGAGGTGGCGCTGCTTGGCATCCTGGTGGCGGTCGAGGCCGCGGTGGACATCCCACTTACCTGGTTCCGCATGCAGGGGCGCGCCACGCATTTCGCCGCCGTGGTCGTTGGGCGCACCCTGCTGCAGGCGACGCTGATGGCGACGCTGCTGCTCGCGGGCTACGGGGTGACCGGGATCATGCTTGCCGCCGCCGCCGCCGCTACCCTGACGGCCGCTGGGCTGACGGTTTCCCAGGCCCGCAATACCGGGCTGCGACTGGCGCCCAAGGCCTGGGGCGGGTTGCTTGTCTATGGCATGCCGCTCATCGGCGGAGGCTTTGCAAGCTTCGTTCTGGGCACCGCGGATCGCTGGTTCCTCGTCGGCGCCGTGACGCCGGAAACGCTCGCCCACTACGCGCTTGCCGCCAAACTTGCCGCTGTCACTGTCGTCTTCGTGCAGCCCTTCGACCTCTGGTGGTCCGCGCAGCGCCTGCAGGTGCTTGCAGCGTCAGGCGGGGCGGAGCGCACGGCGCAGGTCGTGGGAACGGGCGCGGCCCTGACGGTCCTCGCCTGCGCCACGATGGCCCTGGCCGGACCGCTGCTTATCGCGGTGGCCACGCCGCCGGCCTACCACGCGGCGGGCGCCTACATGCCCTGGCTGGTGGCGGCGGTGGGCCTGCAGGTCATGTCGCACCTTGTGGACGTGGGCTGCTACCTGGGACGCACGGGCGCCCGGCCGCTGGCGTTGAACAGCCTGGCCGCCGCGGTCGCGCTGCTGGGCTACGTCCTGCTGATCCCGCGCTGGGGCGTGGAGGGGGCCATCGCGGCGACGCTGGCGGCCCAGGCTGTGCGCTTCGCGGCCTTCCACCATGTATCGCGCCGCCACGCGCCCATCGCCTATCCCCTCTGCCGGATCGGTCTCATGGCAGCCGCGGCCGCTTCTGCCTCTGTATTGCCGCAGATCCTGCCGCCTGGACCGACTGTGGCGGCGGGGCTCGTCGCCCTCGCCGCGCTGACCGCGCTCGGCCTGGCGCTCCGGCTGCTGCCATCGCCAGGCCGCATGGCGCAGCGGATGGCGGCGAGCGCTTGATGTCAGCCTTCCTGGTTGGGAGCTTCGCGATGGTGTTCAGCCCGTCCATTGCTGCCGAGCGGTCCCCCCGGACAAGGGGGAGCGGAACTGGCGCGGGTGCGAGCGGCGGGGGCATCCTCGCATGGCTGGTCCTGCCGCTGTGCCTGGCGGCGGGTGCGCCCGCAACCGCCGGTGAGGCCCTGCCGGGCTTCCAGGCGGGTCCGGCGCCGTTGTTTCTCGATCCTGCCGTCCCCCTGGCGCTCGGGCGCGATCAGGAGCTGGTGGTGGCGGGCGAGAACCGCTCCGGCCAGCCGCTCGTCCTCGTGTTGCGCATCGATGATGCGGCCTCCGCCGACTACGCGACGCGGGCCGACCTGAACTACACCATCCCGCCGGGCCGCTTCGAATTCCGCTCCCCCGCCGGCCATTGGCGCAGCCCCTCCGGGCGCCTGCTCGACCCGGGCCAGGTGCGCCGCATCATCGTCCACCCGCTGGAGGAGGGACAGCCGGTCTGGGTCGAGGAGCTGCGTGCGGAAGCGGCGACGCCGCCCCCGTCCGTGCTGCCCGGCCCGCTGCCGGGCTTCACCGCGGGCCCGGCACCGCTCCACCTCGATGCCTCGTCCCTGCTGGCGCTCGGGCGCGACCAGGAGCTGGTGGTGGCGGGCGAGAACCGCTCCGGCCGGCCGCTCGTCCTCGTGTTGCGCATCGATGATGCGGCCTCTGCCGACTACGTGACGCGGGCCGACCTGAACTACACCGTCCCGCCGGGCCGCTTCGAATTCCGCTCCCCCGCCGGCCAGTGGCGCAGTCCCTCCGGGCGCCTGCTCGACCCGGGCCAGGTGCGCCGCATCATCGTCCACCCGCTGGAGGAGGGGCAGCCGGTCTGGGTCGCGGACCTGCGCGCCGAGACGGCGGCGACGCCGCCCTCCGCCTCCCCCGCCAATGCGAATGACCGGACGCCACCTCCCGCGGACTCGCTGCCCGGTTTCCGTCCGGGCCTGGCGCCGCTCCACCTCGACGCCCCGACCCTGCTCGCGTTCGGGCGCGACCAGGAACTGGTGGTGGCGGGCGAGAACCGCTCCGGCGCCCCCGCCGTCCTCGTGCTGCGCGTCGACGACGTGCAGTCCACAAGCTATGCCACCCGCGTCGATCAGTACCGCACCATCCCGCCGGGCCGCTTCGAATTCCGCTCCCCCGCCGGCCGGTGGCGCAGCCCCTCCGGGCGCCTGCTCGACCCCGGCCAGGTGCGCCGCATCCTCGTCCACCCGCTGGAGGGCAGCCCCGCCATCTGGCTTGGAGACATCCGCGCCGAGGCCGCCTTCCGGTTGCCCGAGGGCGCGCGCGGCTTCGATTTCGGGCCGGAGGACGGCGCCATCTTCCCCGGCTTCGAGGCGGTCCCGCCTTCCGATCCGCGCATCCGGGCTGGCGCCCGCCGCCCCTTCCGCCGCCCTGCCGGCGACGCGCTGGTGGGTGACGGCATCCGCGGCGTGGAGCGCTTCGAACTCCCCTGGCCGGACGGCCACTGGACCGTCTCGCTCTGGACCGAGGATCTCGGCGAGTGGGAGTTCGTGCCGCATCCGCTCCACCGCCGGATCAGGATCAATGGGAAGACCGTGCTCGAGAGCCGGATGCAGCCGGAGCACTGGGTCAGCGAGGTCTACCTTGCCGGCCGCGACGTGGAGATCATCACCGACCCCTGGGAGGCGTTCGGCCGCCGCCGCGGCGGGCTGGTCTCGGCCGATGTCGAGGTGAGCGGCGGCAGGCTCACGGTGGAGCTGTCCGGCGACGTGCCCGAGGCGAGCTACGTCGCCGGCATGGTCGTGGAGCCGGCGGCAAGCCGGAGGCGGGCGGTCGAGACCGTGCAGGCCGAGCGCCGGGCGCGGTTCCTCGCCCGTTGGCCGGATATCGGCCCGCGCCCCGCTGCCCCGCCCGCGGAGCTCGCCATCGGCCTCCTG
>JAEWCI010000626.1 GCA_023390705.1 Pseudomonadota bacterium | reverse complement strand
CCGCTGACCGGCACGGCGGAGCTCGACCAGTTCGTGGTGCGCGACGCCCCGGCCTTCGGCAAGATCCTGCAGGCGATGACGCTGTACGGGCTGGTGGAGGCGGTGCAGGGCGGCAGCGGCCTGACCTTCACCCGGCTGATCGCCCCCTTCACCCTGACGCCCGATGCCCTGGTGCTGAACGATGCCAGGGCCTTCTCGGCCTCGCTGGGTTTGACAGTGAAGGGCAGGGTTCTGCGCCAGAGGCCGGTGCTGGACCTGGAGGGGACGATCATCCCCGCCTATGCCATCAACAGCCTGCTGGGCAACATCCCGATCTTCGGCCGGCTGTTCAGCCCGGAGGCCGGGGGCGGGGTCTTCGCCGCCACCTTCCGGGTGCGGGGCCCGATCGACCAGCCGACCGTGACCATGAACCCGCTGGCGGCGCTGACGCCTGGTTTCCTGCGCGGGCTGTTCGGCGTTCTGGAACAGCCACAGGCGCGTCAGCAGCGCTGACGGGCGGCGGGCGTGAAGGCCCGCGCGTGAAGCTGCCCGGCAACCAATGGCCCGCAGCGGATTGGCGTTCGGTTCCGAACGCCATCCACCGTTGCCCGCGCCGCCTACCCCGCCCGGACCAGGATGTGCCGCTTGCGGCCCAGGGAGAGCTTCGCCGCGCCGTCGCGCAGGTCGGCCGCGGTCACCAGTTGCGCCGCATCGGACACCGGCTGGTCGTTCAGCCGCACGCCGTTCTGCGCCACCAGCCGCCTTGCCTCGCCCTTGCTGGCGACGAGCTTCGCCGCCGCCAGCAGGTCCACCACCGGTGCCGGCAGGGGGTGGGTGACGCTCGGCAGGGTTTCGGCCGCGGCGCCTTCCTCGAAGGTCCGGCGGGCGGTCTCGGCAGCTTCCCCGGCGGCGGCGCGGCCGTGCAGCAGGGCGGTCGCCTCGGTGGCCAGGACCTTCTTCGCCTCGTTCACCTCGGCACCCTGCAGCGCCGCCAGGCGGCGCACCTCCGCCATCGGCAGGTCGGTGAAGAGGGCGAGGAAGCGGCCGACATCGGCGTCCTCGGCATTGCGCCAGAACTGCCAGTAGTCGTAGGGCGCCAGCCGGTCGGGGTTCAGCCAGACCGCGCCGGCCGCGGTCTTGCCCATCTTGGCGCCGGAGGCGGTGGTCAGCAGCGGGGTGGTCAGGCCGAAGGCCTCCGAGCCAGCCATGCGACGGACGAGGTCGGCGCCCATGACGATGTTGCCCCACTGGTCGGAGCCGCCCATCTGCAGCGTCACGCCCTCACGCCGGAAAAGCTCCAGGAAGTCGTAGGACTGGAGCAGCATGTAGTTGAATTCGAGGAAGCTCAGCGGCTGGTCGCGTTCCAGCCGGAGCCGCACGCTGTCCATGGTGAGCATGCGGTTGACCGAGAAATGCCGGCCGACATCGCGCAGGAAGGGGATGTAGCGCAGCTCGTCCAGCCATTCGGCATTGTCGAGCATGACCGCGCGGCCAGGGCCGAAATCCAGGAAGCTGGCGAAGCTGCGGCGGATGCCGGCCTTGTTGGCCTCGATCACCTCCTCGGTCAGCAGCGGCCGTGCCTCGTCCCGGAAGGAGGGGTCGCCGATCTTGGTGGTGCCGCCGCCGATCAGGGCGATGGGCCGGTGGCCGGTGCGCTGGAACAGCCGCATCAGCATGATGGACAGGAGATGCCCGACATGCAGGCTGTCCGCGGTGCAGTCGAAGCCGACATAGGCCGTGACCTGGCCGGCCTTCAGCTTGGCATCCAGCGCCGCCAGGTCGGTGACCTGGTGGATGAAGCCGCGCTCCTGCGCCTGCCGGAGGAAATCGCTAGTCGGGCTGCTCATGGAATTACTCGCGCCTTTGCGCCGGCTGTGCTTTCTGCCGGGACCGGAAAGGGGGGCTTCTAGTCCATGTCCGGCATGCTGAGAACCATCGGGCTGATGAGCGGGACCTCGCTTGACGGGGTGGATGCCGCCTGGGTCGAGACGGATGGGGAAAGGATAGGCCGGACCGGCCCTTCCCTGACCCTGCCCTATGCCCCGGCGCTGCGCCGCGACCTGCGCCGGTTGCTGGACATCGCCCCGGGGATCGGGCCGGACGATCCCTTCCTGGCGGATTGCGTCCGCCGCCTGACGGAACGCCATGCCGAGGCGGTAGCCGAGCTGCGCGCCCAGGTGCAGCGGCAATTGGGCGAGACGGTGGAACTGCTGGGCTTCCACGGCCAGACCATCCTGCACCGGCCCCAGGAGCAAAGAACCTGGCAGGTGGGGGACGCCGCCCTGCTGGCCCGGCTGACCGGCTGCGACGTGGCATACGACTTCCGCAGCGCCGATGTGGCGGCGGGCGGCCAGGGTGCGCCCCTGGTGCCGGTGGTGCACGCCGCCTTGGCCGAGGCCCTGCCGAAGCCTCTGGCGGTGCTGAACCTGGGCGGGGTGGGCAATGTCACCTTCATCGGCCGGGACGGGGCGCTGCTGGCCTTCGACACCGGCCCGGCCAATGGCCCGCTGGACGACTGGGCCCGCCGCTCTCTCGGCATGGACTACGACCAGGATGGCAGGCTGGCCCTGGCCGGCCAGGCGGATGGCGCGGTGCTGGGCCGGCTGATGGCCCATCCCTACCTGGCGGCGCCGCCGCCCAAATCCCTCGACCGGCTGGATTTCGACCGCGCCCTGCGGGAAGCCGGGGCGGGGGAGCTTTCGCCGCAGGACGGCGCCGCCACCCTGGTCGCCTTCTGTGCCGTCTGCGTCGCCGCGGCCGCCCGGCACTTTCCCCAACCGCCGCTGCAATGGCTGGTGGCCGGGGGCGGCAGGCGCAACCCGGCCGTGATGCGGGCGCTGGCCGGGGTGCTGGAACAGCCGGTCCGTCCGGTGGAGGTGGCCGGCTGGAACGGCGATGCGCTGGAAGCCCAGGCCTTCGGCGTGCTGGCCACCCGGGTGGCGCGTGGCCTGCCGCTCACCTTTCCGGGCACCACCGGCGCGCCGCGGGCGCTGACCGGTGGCCGCATCCTCGGCCCGGCTGCGCGGCTTTGATGCGGTGCGGCATCGAGCGGTCGTAATCCCGACTGCCACGCCTGCCCTTTGCGGGCGGCGCATCCCGTGGCATTGCTTGCACCCGCGCCCCCCGCACCCGAACCTCGGCGGGCCAGGACAGGAGGAATGCCAAGCCATGGAACTCAGCCGCAACTGCCGACCGCATGGCGGCATGGCGATGAGGTCCGTTGCGCCTCACCGGTCATCCGTGGATCGTGCCGTCGCCATGCGGTCGGCCCTTCCGACCCTTCTCTAGATCAGGACCAGGACATGCTTGTCGACGGAGGGAGCCGCGTGGAGCGGACTGACACCACCTCCCCTGACTATTTCCACAAGGTCGTGGATTGCCAGTATGCCTGCCCGGCCCATACGCCGGTGCCGGAATACATCCGCATGATCGCCGAGGGGCGATACACGGATGCCTACATGGTCAACTGGCATTCCAACGTCTTCCCCGGCATCCTCGGCCGCACCTGCGACCGCCCCTGCGAGCCCGCCTGCCGCCGCGGCCGGGTGGAGGAGGAGCCGGTGGCGATCTGCCGGCTCAAGCGCGTCGCCGCCGACAACCGCACGGAAGCGGAAGTGCGCTCCCGCCTGCTGCCCATCCCGCAGGAGAGGAACGGCAGGCGCGTCGCCTGCGTCGGCGCCGGCCCGGCCAGCCTGACCGTGGCGCGCGACCTTTCGGTGATGGGCTATGAGGTGGTGGTCTATGATGCCGAGCCGAAGGGCGGCGGCTTCATGCGCACCCAGATCCCGCGCTTCCGCCTGCCGGAACAGGTGATCGACGACGAGGTCGGCTACATCACCGACCGCGGCGGCGTCGTCACCCGCTACAACCAGCGGGTGGACAGCCTGAAGGCGCTGCTGGGCGAGGGCTATGACGCCATCTTCGGCGGCGGCGGCGCGCCGCGCGGCCGCGACCTGGAGGTGCCCGGCCGCAAGGAGGCCGCGGCCAACATCCATATCGGCATCGACTGGCTCTCCTCCGTTTCCTTCGGCCATATCGAGAAGATCGGCAGGCGCGTCATCGTGCTGGGCGGCGGCAACACCGCCATGGATTGCTGCCGCTCCGCCCGCCGCCTTGGAGGCGAGGACGTGAAGGTGGTGGTCCGCTCCGGCTTCGAGGAGATGAAGGCGAGCCCCTGGGAGAAGGAGGACGCGATGCACGAAGGCATCCCGATCCTCAACTACCTGGTGCCGAAGGAAGTGCTGCACGAAGGCGGCAGGCTGACCGGCATGGTCTTCGAGAAGGTGAAGGCGGAATACGACGCGAAGGGCCGCCGCAACCTGGTGCCGACCGGCGAGCCGGACGTCACCATCGAATGCGACGACATCCTGGTGGCGATCGGCCAGGAGAACGCCTTCCCCTGGATCGAGAAGGACCTCGGCCTGGAGTTCGACCGCTGGGGCCTGCCCAGGCTGAACGAGACCACGCTGCAGTCCACCATCCCCAACGTGTTCTTCGGCGGCGACGCCGCCTTCGGCCCGAAGAACATCATCTGGGCGGTGGCACATGGGCATGAGGCCGCGGTTTCCATCGACCTGTTCTGCCAGGGCGCGGACGTGATGCAGCGGCCGGCGCCGAACTCCAACCTGGTGTCCCAGAAGATGGGCATCCATGAATGGAGCTACGACAACGACGTCTCCATAGACCTGCGCTACAAGGTGCCGCATGCCGATGCCGCCGTGGCGCTGCGCGACATCAAGGCCGAGGTCGAACTCGGCTACGACCGGGAGATGGCCTACAAGGAAGCCCAGCGCTGCCTGAACTGCGACGTGCAGACGGTCTTCTCCGCGAAGCTCTGCATCGAATGCGACGGCTGCGTGGACATCTGCCCGACCGACTGCATCACCTTCATCGCTGAGGAGCCGGAGGATCAGCTTCGCCTGCACCTGAAGGCGCCGGCGCTCAACAAGACCCAGGACCTCTACGTCGCCGACGGTCTCAAGACCGGCCGGCTGATGGTGAAGGACGAGGATGTCTGCCTGCATTGCGGCCTGTGCGCCGAACGCTGCCCGACCGGCGCGTGGGACATGCAGAAATTCTTCCTCGACACGGCCAAGACCTACAACACGGGTGGGCACGCATGCCGCAGCCGATGACTGCCACGAACGACTTCGTTGTCAAATTCGCCAACGTCAACGGCTCCGGCTCGGCCTCGGCGAATACGCTTTTCGCGAAGTCCGTGCTGCGCATGGGCATCCCCATCGCGGCGCGCAACATCTTCCCCTCCAACATCCAGGGCCTGCCGACCTGGTTCGAGGTACGGGTGAGCGGCGAGGGCCATCTCGGCCGGCGCGGCGGCGTGGACCTGATGGTGGCGATGAATCCGCAGACCTGGGACCGCGACGTCGCCGAGATCGAGCCGGGCGGTTACCTGTTCTACGACAGCACCAAGCCGCTGCCGAAGAGCAAATTCCGGGAGGACATCACGGTAATCGGCGTGCCGCTGACCCAGATGTGCAACGCCACCTACACGGATGCGCGGCAGCGGCAGCTCTTCAAGAACATCATCTATGTCGGCGCGCTCTCGGCCCTGCTGAACATCGAACCGGCGGTGGTCGAGACGCTGCTGACCGAGCAGTACAAGGGCAAGGAGCGGCTGAACCAGTCCAACCGCGAAGCCTTCCACATGGGCCGGAACTGGGCGCTGGAGAACCTGCCGCCCATCGGCCTGAAGCTGGAGCGCACCGACAAGGTCGGCAACCGCATCTTCATCGAGGGCAATTCGGCGGCGGCGCTGGGCGCGGTCTATGGTGGCGCCACGGTCTGCGCCTGGTACCCCATCACCCCCTCCACCAGCCTGGCCGAGGCCTTCGAGCGCTACTGCAAGCGCTTCCGCACGGACCCGGAGAGCGGCCAGAAGCGCTACGCCATCGTGCAGGCGGAGGATGAACTGGCCTCCATCGGCATGGTGATCGGCGCCGGCTGGAACGGCGCCCGTGCCTTCACCGCCACTTCCGGCCCCGGCATTTCGCTGATGCAGGAATTCGTCGGCCTCTCCTACTTCGCGGAGCTGCCGGCGGTGATCTTCGACGTGCAGCGCGCCGGCCCCAGCACGGGCATGCCGACCCGCACGCAGCAGAGCGACGTGCTCTCCGCCGCCTATGCCAGCCATGGCGACACCAAGCATATCGTGCTGTTCCCCGAGGACCCGCACGAATGCTTCACCTTCGGCGCCCAGGCCTTCGACCTGGCGGACCGCTTCCAGACCACGGTCTTCGTGCTGCTCGACCTCGATATCGGCATGAATGACTGGCTGTGCGAGCCCTTCCAGTGGGACGACAGCAAGCGGCTCGACCGCGGCAAGGTGATGACCGCCGAGATGCTGGACGAGGCCAGGCAATTCGGCCGCTACCTGGATGTGGACGGGGACGGCATTCCGTACCGCACCTACCCGGGCACGCACCCTTCCAAGGGCGCCTTCTTCACCCGTGGCACCTCGCGCGACCGCTTCGCCAAATACACCGAGCAGGGCGCCGCCTACGTGGACAACATGGAGCGGCTGCTGCGGAAGTTCGAGACGGCGAAATCCTACGTGCCGCGGCCGGTCGAGCGGCGGGCGCAGCAGGCTTCGCCCCATGGCGTGATCTACTACGGTTCCTCCTCCGTCGCGATGCAGGAAGCGCTGCAGAACCTGGAGGAGCAGGGCGTCCATCTGGATGCGCTGCGCATCCGCGCCTTCCCCTTCCATGACGATGTCTGGGACTTCATCGCGCGGCACGAAAAGGTCTTCGTGGTGGAGCAGAACCGCGACGCCCAGTTGCGCACCCTGCTGACCACGGAAGGCGGCGTGGACCCTGCCCGCCTGATCCCCGTCCTCCATTACGACGGCACGCCGATCACCGCCCGCTTCATCCAGGGCGCGATCGGCGAGAAGGCCTCCGGCCTGAATGTCGTCCCGCTGCGGAAGGCCGTGCCATGAGCTTCCTCAAGCCCGCCCTGCTCCACCCCAAGGCGCCGACCAACGCCCTGGGCTTCACCCGCCGCGACTATGAGGGCAGCATCAGCACCCTCTGCGCCGGCTGCGGCCATGATTCGATCAGCGCCAGCATCATCCAGGCGGTCTGGGAACTGGCGATCGAGCCGCATCGCGTCGCCAAGCTCTCGGGCATCGGCTGTTCGTCGAAGACGCCGGACTATTTCCTGGGCGCCTCGCACGGCTTCAATTCCGTGCATGGCCGCATGCCGAGCGTGCTGACGGGAGCCAACCTGGCGAACCGTGACCTGATCTATCTCGGCGTCTCCGGCGACGGCGACAGCGCCTCCATCGGCATCGGCCAGTTCGCGCACATCATGCGGCGCGGCGTGAACATGACCTACATCGTCGAGAACAACGGCGTGTACGGGCTGACCAAGGGGCAGTTCTCCGCCACCTCGGACAAGGGCTCCAAGGCCAAGAAGGGCACCGTCAACACCGACGAGGCAATAGACCT
The DNA here is from genome assembly GCA_023390705.1 of Pseudomonadota bacterium. Lineage (GTDB taxonomy): Bacteria > Pseudomonadota > Alphaproteobacteria > Acetobacterales > Acetobacteraceae > JAEWCI01. Next base: position 7,773 of record JAEWCI010000626.1, on the reverse strand, counting down.
GGTCGGCATGGCGCTGCAGCTCGGCGCCACCTATGTCGCCCGCAGCTTCTCCGGCGACAAGGCGCAGCTCGTGCCGCTCATCAAGGGCGCGCTGCGCCACCAGGGCGCCGCCTTCATCGATTGCATCAGCCCCTGCGTCGCCTTCAACAACCACGAAGGCAGCACCAAGAGCTACGACTATGTGCGCGAGCACAACGAGGCGGTGAACCGGCTCGATGTCATGCTCGGCCGCGCGCCCATCACGGCGGAATACGCCGAGGGTTCGATGACCGAGGTGACGCAGCATGACGGTTCCGTGCTGCGGCTGCGCAAGCTGCACGCGGAATACGATCCGACCGACCGTGTCGCCGCCATGAACTACCTGGCGGAGCACAAGGCGAAGGGCGAAATCGTCACCGGCCTGCTCTATGTGGACCCGGAAACGGGCGACCTGCACAGCAATCTCGGCACTGTCGCCACGCCGCTGAACCGGCTGGGCGATGCCGAACTGGTACCCGGTGCCGCGGCGCTGGAGAAGCTGAACGCCGGGCTGCGGTAGCACCGGCGGAAAGGCAGGCAAGGGCGGGCGGTCCCGGCCGGGGCCCGCCCGCCCTTCCCGTTTCAGGCCCCGTAGGAGGTCTGGAAGCGTTCGAAGCGGCTGGGAATGCGGTGGATCTCCTCCACCACCCGGCGGATCGCCACCGGGTCGGCATCGGCCGGGAAGGGGATGGTCACCGTGTCCACCACCCCGCCGAAGCGTTCGGCGATGCGCTCGGCGATCTCGTCATAGGTGCCGATGGCGGCGAAGAGGTGCAGCACCTCGTCCGGGATATGGGCCGCCAATTCGTTGAAGGCGCCGCGCCGCGAGATCTCGGAAAGCTTCACGCCCAGCGGCACCAGCCCGTGCGGCTCCAGCACCGTGCGGTAGGCGGGGGTGGAGGCGTACCAGGCGACGCGGTAGCGGATGTATTCCGCCATCTCGCGCACCGCTTCCCTGTTGGGCCCGGTGGCGATGAAGCCGCCGCCGCTCACCTCGAAGGCCGAACGCGGCTTGCCCGCTTCCGCCAGGTGCTTTTCCAGCACCGGCGCCACCTGCTGTTCCAGATAGGCACGGGTGCCGAAGCCGTGCAGCCGCACGCCGTCGTAATGCCGCGCCGCGGTGCGCATCATCAGCGGGCCTACCGCGGCCAGGGTCATCGGCGGGCAGGGCTGGTGGTTGGGCCCGGGGGAGAAGCCCTCGTTCATCAGGGTGAAGGTGTAGTATTTGCCCTGGTAGTCCAGCTTCGCGCCGGTTTCCCAACTGCGGAAGATGGCCCGCAGCGCCTCTGCATATTCCGCCATGCGCGCCGCCGGGGCGATCCAGGGCACGCTGAAGCGCCGTTCGTTATGCGCCCGCACCTGGGTGCCGAGGCCCAGCGCGAAGCGCCCGCCGCTGTGGCGCTGCAACCCCCAGGTATGATTGGCCACGATCATCGGGCTGCGCGCGAAGGAAATGGCGATGGAGGTCGCCAGCCCCACCTTGCTGGTCGCCAGGGCCGCGCAGGCCAGGGGCGTGAAGGGCTCGTATTTGTTCTCATTGGCCTGCACCACGTCGAAGCCGGCCTCCTCGGCGGCCTGGGCGGCGGTGGCGCAGGCGCGCCAGTCATGCACCGGCAATACTGTTCCCACACGCATGGGGTGGTTCCTTCCCTCTGGTCCGGGGCGGATGCTGCCACAGCGGCGGCCATTCCGGCAGCCTCCCCCCATTGGCAGGGGCGCCGGCTTCCGGCAGCCTTGCCGGCCAGGAGAAAAGGGAAACGGCCATGAAGCTCGGTCTCTCCATCGGCTATTCGAAGGCGCAGCTCGACCTGCCGGTGAAGCTCGTGCAGCGCGCGGAGGAACTCGGCTACGATTCCGTCTGGTCGGCCGAAGCCTATGGCTCGGACGCGGTGACGCCGCTGGCCTATCTGGCGGCGGTGACGAAGCGCATCCGGCTCGGCACCGGCATCATGCAGCTTGCCGCCCGCACCCCGGCCAATGCCGCCATGTGCGCCGCCACGGTGGATGCCCTGGCCGGCGGCGGCCGCTTCATCGCCGGGCTCGGCGTTTCCGGCCCGCAGATCGTGGAAGGCTGGTATGGCCAGCCCTGGGGCAAGCCCTATTACCGGCTGAAGGACTATGTCTCCATCATGCGCAAGATCTTCCGGCGCGAGGCGCCGGTGACGCATGAGGGGAAGGAGATCAGCCTGCCCTATACCGGCGAGGGCGCGCTGGGGGTGGGCAAGCCGCTGAAGTCCATCCTGCACATGAACCCGGACATCCCGATCTGGCTGGCCACCGGCAACGAGAGCACGGTGAAGCTGACCGCCGAGATCGCCGATGGCTGGCTGCCCATGGGCTTCATGCCGGGCGCCATGGAGGAATACGGCCCCTGGCTGGAGGAAGGCTTCCGCCGCGCCACCGAACGCACCGGCAAGCGCAAGACGCGGGAGGACTTCTTCATCCAGGCTTCGGTCCATGTGGTGGTGGATGAGGACGTGAAGGCGGCGCTGGCGCGGCTGAAGCCGGAAGTGGCGCTCTATGTCGGCGGCATGGGCCACCGCGACAAGAATTTCCACAAGGACATCATGGTCCGCCGCGGCTTCGGCGAGGCCGCCAACCGGGTGCAGGAACTCTACCTTGCCGGCCGCAAGGAGGAAGCGACGGCGGCGGTGCCCGACGAATGGGTGGACATGAAATCCCTGGTCGGCCCGCCGGCGCGCATCAGGGAACGCTACCGCGCCTGGGAGGATTGCGGCGCGGATTCCCTCACCGTGCGCTCCCGCCAGCCGGAGGCGATCGAGGTGATGGCCGAGGCCGCGCGGCTCAACCGCGGCTGAACCGGGAGGCAGCGCCATGAGGATCGTCGATGCCCAGGTCCATATCTGGTCCAGCGGCAGGCCGAGCGGCCATCACCGCCAGGTCTCCTCCTTCTCCGCGGAGGAATTGCTGAAGGAAATGGACGAGGCCGGGGTGGATGCCGCGGTGATCCACCCGCCGGTGAGCTGGGACCCCGATTCCAACGCCCTGGCGGAGGACGCGGCGCGGCGCTACCCCAACCGCTTCGCCGTGCTCGGCCAGGTGCCGCTGGACCAGCCGGAAAGCAGCGCGAAGCTGCTGGAAACCTGGCGCCAGCGCCCCGGCCAGATGGGGCTGCGCTACCCGCTGGTGCGGCCGGAGCAGCAGCGCTGGCACGAGGACGGCACCATGGACTGGCTCTGGCCGGTGGCGGAGCGGCTGAACCTGCCGGTGGCCAGCATGGCCTGGCGCTTCCTGCCGCTGTTCCGCCGCATCGCGGAGCGCCACCCGAACCTGCGCCTCATCATCGACCATTGCGGCCTGAAGCGCGAAGCCCAGGACGAGGCGGCCTTCGAGAATGTGGAGGAGCTGCTCTCCCTGGCCCGGTTGCCGAACATCGCGCTGAAGGCCACCGGCGCCCCGGCCTATTCGACCCAGCCCTACCCCTTCCGCAACATCCAGGACGGGCTGCACCGGCTCTATGATGCCTTCGGCCCGCACCGCTTCTTCTGGGGCACGGACATCACGCGCATGCCCTGCAGCTACCGGCAATGCGTGACCTTCTTCACCGAGGAACTGCCCTGGCTTTCCGGCAAGGAGCTGGAACTGGTGATGGGCCGCGCCGTCTGCGAATGGATCGGCTGGAAGCTGCCCTTCGATTGAAGGGTGGGCTTCTCAGATCAGCCCGAGCTGGCGCAGTTCCCGCAGCAGCTTGGGCGGCAATTCCTCCAGCCCCTCAGCAGGGCCGGCATCCTTCGCGTCGGGCGGCGCCGCCTCGGGTGCCAGGTAGCGCCAGCCCTGGAAGGGCTTCTGCGGCCGTGCGGCCACCGGCACCAATTCGGGGTCCAGCACGAGGCCGGCGCAACCGGTGCCGTCCTCCCACTTCTCCTCGCGGATGTCCAGGATGCGCTGGCGCACCTGCACGAAGCCCGCCACTACCCAGTAGATCGAGCCGCCATTGACGATCTCGGCCGCCCGCTTGGGGAACATGCGCGTCTGGTGGCGCAGCGGCGGGTCCGTCTGGGCGCGGCGCGCCTGGATGGCGGCCAGCGCCGCCACGTCCTTCGGCCCGACCGAGAGCTTGATGAGGTGCAGCACGAGGCTGCATGTACTGCCGCCGTGCCCCAGGGCAAGGGCCTGGCTTGACCCGTTGCGGACCCGCCCGCAGGCTGGCCGGGTCCAAGCAGGGAAGAAATGCCATGCGCCTCGGCCTGGGTGACAGCACCCGCCCCACCACCCGCCTCCGTCAGTTGATCGCCACCGGCAAGCCGCTGGTGGTGCCGGGCTGCTACAACGCGCTGACGGCCCGCATCCTGGAACATGCCGGCCACCCCGCGCTCTACATGACGGGCTATGGCACCTCCCTGGCGCTGCTGGGCCTGCCGGATGCCGGGCTGGCGACGCTGACCGAGATGGCGCTGAACGCCCGTTTGATCGCCAGCGCGGTGCGGGTACCGGTGATCGCCGATGCCGATACCGGCTATGGCAACGCCATCAACGTCGTCCGCACCATCGAGGAATACATCCGCGGCGGCGTCGCCGGCTGCCATCTGGAAGACCAGGTGGCGCCCAAGCGCTGCGGCCATGTGGCGGGGCGGGAAGTGATCTCGCGTGAGGAAGCCGCGGCCAAGATCCGCGTCGCCGCGGCCACCCGCAACCAGCTCGACCCGGATTTCGTGCTGATCGCCCGCACCGATGCCCGCGGCGCCCATGGCGGCAGCCTGGAGGAGGCGATCGCCCGCGCCAACCTCTTCCTGGAAGCCGGCGCCGACATGGCCTTCGTCGAGGGCCCGGCCAGCATGGCCGAGATCCAGCAGGTCTGCCGCGAGGTGAAGGGCCCGGTCTTCTACAACCAGACCGGCATCTCGCCCCGGCTTTCCGAAGCGCAGATGGCGGAGCTGGGCATCGCCCTCACCATCCTGCCCGGCGCCACGCTGCGGCAGACCATCATGGCGGTGCACGACCTGGCGGTGGCCATGAAGGAAAAGGGCGCCCTGGCCGAGGCCGAGGTGGATGCGCGCACCAAGACCCACCCGCTGGGGAACCTGCACCTGTTCTCCGGCTTCGACCGCATCCGCGCGCTGGAAGCCGAATTCCTGCCGGCCGAGGCGCAGGAGAAATACAGCGGCACGCTCGGCCATATGCCGGCGCCGGTGAAGCAGGGCTGAAGGCTTGCGAGAGGGCGCCGCCCTCTCGCGCTCACCCGCCAGAGGCCGAAGGGCTTCTGGACACCGGGAGTATGGTGGCGGTCCGCGCCGCCCGGTGGCTTGGCGGACAGGACGCGGGGGAGGCAGCGCCTTCCCCGGACTCACCGGCCTCGCCTAATCCCCCGTGATCCCCGCGCCACGCACGATGGCGGCGTAGCGGGTGATCTCCGCCGGGATGAAGGCGGCGAATTCCTCGGGCGTGCCCGGCGCCGGCTCCAGCGCGTGATGCGCCAGCTTCTCCACATTGCCCGGGTCGGCCATGGCCGTATGCACCGCGGCATTCAGCTTGGCGATCACCTCCGCCGGGGTGCCGCGCGGCGCCACCAGCCCGTACCAGTTGTTGATGGCGTAGCCGGGCACCCCGGCCTCGGCCATGGTGGGGATGTTCGGCAGCAGGCGGGAACGCTGTTCCGTCGGCACCGCCAGGGCCCGCAGTCGGTTCGCCTCCACCTGCGGCAGCACCGTGGCGGCGGTGGCGAAGGAATAGTCCAGCTTGCCGGAGATCAGGTCGGTGATGAGCTGCCCGCCGCCGCGATAGGGCACATGCACTGCCTCGGTCTTCGCCAGGTGGTCCAGCAGCGCGCCGGAAAGATGCCCGGCCGAGCCGATGCCGGAGGAGCCGTAGCTGAGATGCCCCGGCCGGGCCTTCAGCGCCGCCACCAGCTCCGCCACGCTACGCCAGGGCCGGTCGGTGGGGATGGCCAGCAGGTTCGCCGCATGCACCAGCAGGGAGACGGGGGCGAAGTCGCGCACCGGGTCCGCCGGCAGGTTGCGGAACAGGCTGGGGTTCACCGCCAGGACACCCACCGTGCCCAGCAGCAGCGTATGGCCATCGGCCGGGGCGCGGGCGACGATCTCGCTGGCCAGCACGCCGGCGCCGCCGGGCCGGTTGTCCAGCACCACGGTCTGCCCCAACGCCTCGCCCATCCTGGGCGAGATGGTGCGGACGCAGGCATCCACCGCGCCGCCCGGCACCACGGGAATGACGATGCGGATCGGCCGGTTGGGGAAGCCCTGGGCGCGCGCCAGCCCGGGCAGGGCAAGCAGCGGGGCGAGCAACAGGCTGCGGCGATGGGGCATGGAATGGTTCCTCCTGCCCGGCGGAGCCTAACGCGGATTGCGTTCGGAGCCGAACGCCAATCCGCTTGCAGGGCAGTGCATGGCTTTCCGGGCGGCTTCACATGCCCGGACGTTCCCGCCCGTCCGCGATCCACGGCAGGTCTTTGTTTGTCGGGCAGCTCCGCGCTTCCGGGCGTTCCCGCCCTTCCGCGATCCGCTCTATGCCGCGATCCGCCGTTCCGCCCAGACCCAGGCGAGCAGCCCGGGCAGGAAGATCACCAGGTCACGGATGCGCCGGGCGATGGCCAGCGCCGCCCCGGCCTCCGCCGGCAGCCCGACCAGCAGGCCAAGGCCGATGAAGCCGGCTTCCTGCAACCCCAGCGCGCCGGGCACGAGGAAAGCGGCGCTGCTCACGGCCTGGATGAGGGATTCGATCGCCAGCGCCTCCGCCAGGCTCACGGGATGGCCGAGGAAATGCAGCGCCAGCCAGATCTCCAGCGCCCCGGCGCACCAGCCCAGCAATTGCCACAGGAAGCAGCCGGCGATGGCCCCGCGGCTGCGCCACAGCCGGCGCATCATGCGGTCTATGCGGGCGGAATGCGCGGCGAAGGCGGCCAGCCGGTCGGCGGCGACGCGGTTCAGCAGCGCCGCCAGGCCGGAGAAGAAATTCATCCGTTGCGCCAGGATGAAGCCGCCGGCCAGGGCGACGCCGCAGACCAGGCCGAGCGCCAGCCCCTGCCAGCCCAATCCCGCCCCCGCGGCCGCCAGCAGCGCCAGCCCCATCAGCGCGAAGGCGAGTTGGGAGAGGATGGAGATGGCCATGTCCACCGCCAGGCTGGCGGCGGCGGGGGCGACCCCGACGCCTTCGGCCCGCAGCAGCCGGTAGCTGGCGACCTCGCCGCCGATGCGTGCAACCGGCAGCAGCCCGTTCACGCTTTCGCGGATCCAGACATTGGCGGTCATGGTGGGAAGGGAGGGGCGCTTGCTGCCGGGCAGCAGCACGCGCCAGGCCTCGGCATTCACCACCATCGGCGGGATATGGGCGAGCGAGGCCAGCACGAGGCCGAAGCCGGCGGTGGCGAGCAGGGCGGTGACTTCCGAGAGGTCCTGCTGGGCGAGCAGCAAAATGGCGCCGGCAAGGCCACCAAGCGCGAGGACAAGGCCGAGACGGCTCATGCGTATTGGCTCCGCGCGCCGACGTGGCGCGGATCGGCGATGTTCCTGCCCGTCAGCGGTCGGCGCGGCGTGAACCGGGCGGCGTTCATGCGGCGAGCATGGCGGTGTAGCCGCCGCGCGGGATGGCGGCGCAGGCGGCGATGACGCGCGGGTCGAGCAGCGCGGCCAATTCCTCGGCATAGCGGTAGCCGGGGGCGGCGCCGGGGAAGCCCGGGGCGGTGGCGGGGTGCAGGTAAAGCTCGGTCACGCCCGCGGGCAGGCGCGGCAGCACGGCGGCGAGGCGATCCGCGGTGAAGGCACCGGACCAGGCAAGCCC
>JAEWCI010000611.1 GCA_023390705.1 Pseudomonadota bacterium | reverse complement strand
AACGCTGGGCCGCTGGGATGCCCCGGAGGTCTATGGCGTCGCGCGCAAGCGCATGGATTGTCGCAGCAGGCGGTCGCCCTTCAACAGCCGGCGCGGCATCGGCCCGGCGCTGCAAGGGGTGATCGAGGCCTGCCGCGCGCCGGTGCTGGTGGTTTCCTTCAACGACGAAGGCGCGCTCGACCGCCCGGCGCTGGAAGCGATGCTGGCGGCGCGCGGGCCGCTTCAGGTGCTGGAAATCCCCTATGGGCGCTATGTCGGCGCCAAGATCGGCATCCACAACCCGCGCGGCGAGAAGGTGGGCACGGTGGGCAGGCTGGAGAACATCGAGTACCTGTTCATCGCCGGCCGCCACCCGGCCGCGTGACCCCCGGCCCCGCCTCCTGGCGGCGCAGGCTGGCCGGCTTCACCCTGCTGGGGCTGGGCGGGCTGGGGCTGGTGCTGCCCTTCCTCCAGGGCTTCCTGTTCATCGCGCTCGGTATATTCGTGCTGCGCGACCAGTACCGCTGGGCCAGGCGCGGCATGGCCGGGCTTCACCGGCGCTGGCCCCGCCAGGTGGAAGGGATCGAGGCGCTGGAACAGCGCCTGATCGAAAGAAGCCGGCGCCTGGCCGCCCGGCTGCGCCTGACAAAACGCTAATGATCCAGGAGGAGACCCATCTGCCGGCGCGATGAACCCCCGCCTACCCGGCCCGTTCAGGCCCCTGTCCCGCCGCCCCCGGGCGGCAGCCAACAGGAGGCACCGCAGATGCGGAAACTCGCGCTCTTCGCCACGGTAGCGACGCTGGCGGCAATGCCGGCCCTGGCGCAAACCCAGACCCAGGGCACCACGACGCGCCCCGGCACCACCGCGACCCAGGGGGCCAGCCGCGCCGAAGCCGTCTCCGCGGCCGAATTCGTCCACATGGCGGCGATGAGCGACATGTATGAAATTCAGTCCAGCCGCCTGGCCGAACAGCATTCGCAGAATGCCCAGGTGAAGCAATTCGCCCAGGAAATGCTGCGCGATCACCAGAAGACCACCAATGAACTGCAGAACCTGGTACGGCAGGCCGGCAGCACCGCCCACTGGCAGATGCCGCAGTCCCTGGACCAGCAGCACATGCAGAAGATCCAGCAGTTGCAGAATGCCCGCGGCGCGGAATTCGACCGGCACTATGTAACGCAGCAGATGCAGGCGCATCAGATGGCGGTGGACCTGTTCCGCAACTACAGCCAGCACGGCGATAATGCCCAGCTCCGCCAATGGGCATCCAACACCCTGCCTGCCCTGCAGGATCACCTGCAGAAGGCGCAGCAATTGCAGCGCGGCATGGGCAACCAGGGCGCTCAGGGCACCCATGGCAGCACCGGGCGCTAGAGCATTTTCAAGCCGGCTGGAATCAGCCGGCGACTCGGAAAATGCGATAAAATAACAGGCTGGAGCGGTTGACGTGAGCGCAGGCGAACGGAAACCGCTCCAGTGGGGTCCTGGAAGAACCCCTCGCTACGTCGCTTTGCATCATGGCCGGGCGCCACTCATCGGGCTTGACCCGGCCATCTCCCTCCCCCGGGTGCCGCGCTGGGTGGAGATGCGCGGGTCCCCTCCGGGTCAGGTTTGGGGGCTGCGGCCCGCGCATGGCGGAAATGCCCCCATTCGCCCTTATCAGCACTCTGCCAGAGCGGACTGCGGAAGGGCCGTGCATGCCCGGCAGCGTGAAGCTGCCCTAGGAGCAATAATAACAGCAGTTCGCGCGTTCAGGATGACGCGCTGGCCGCTGTAGCCCCGGTGGCGCAAGGGCGGCAGCTACTTCCGGGCAGGCCTGCCCCATGGGGCCGGGCACTGGCCTTTCGCACGGGCGTAGAGCGGGTGGCCCCGGCCGTCATCCACTATGGGTGGGGACCGCCGCTTTCCCTTGCTTGGCGGCAACGGCCGCATGGGTGATGCTGGCCCATGCGTTGTCCCTGCCACCCCGCATGAGCGATTCCTCCGCGCCCCCGGTCGGGCGCGTCACCGGCCCGGGCGGCGTCGCGCTGCTGCTCGGCATCGCGCAGACCCTGGCCTGGGGCAGCACCTATTACCTGCCGGCCGTGCTGATCCCGGCTGTGCTGCCGGAATTCGGCGCCGACCGGCTATGGGTGTTCGGTGCCTTTTCCCTGGCGCTGCTGATCTCCGGCTTCGCCGCGCCCGCCACCGGGCATGCCATAGAGCGGTTCGGCGGCCGTCCGGTGCTGATCCTCTCCTCCTGCGTGCTGTCCCTGGGGCTGGCCCTGCTGGCGTTGCTGCCCGGGCTGTGGGGCTGGTTCATCGGCTGGATCGTGCTGGGCTTCGGCATGGCGCTGGGCCTGTATGAGGCCGCCTTCGCCACCCTCGGCACGCTTTACGGCCGGGCCGCGCGGAAGCCGATCACCCTGGTGACCCTGCTGGCCGGCTTCGCCAGCACCGTGGGCTGGCCGGCGACGGCGGCGCTGATCCCGCTGCTGGGCTGGCGCAACACCTGCCTGGCCTATGTCGCAGTGAATCTGGGGCTGGTGCTGCCGCTCTACCTGCTGCTGCCACGCGCAGGCCAGGCACCGCCCCCCGCCGCCGGGCAGGAGGTGGCGCCGGACCCGCCCGCGCCGTCGGCTGCCTGGGCCAGGCACGCCTTCCTGCTGCTGGCGGTGTTCTTCACCCTGCGGGCGCTGATCACCGGCGTGGTGGCGGTGCATTTCGTCGCGCTGTTCGGCGGGCTGGGGCTGGGCGTGGCGGCGGCGGTCGCCATCGGCGCCTTGCAGGGCCCCTCGCAGGTCGGCGGGCGCATCCTGGAATTCACCCTCGGCTCGAAGACGCATCCGCTGACCGTGGCCAAGGCCGGCGCGGTGCTGCTGCCGCTTGGCGTGCTGGTGCTGCTGGCGCTTGGCCCCGAAGCGGCGGCGGGCTTCATGCTGGCCTATGGCGCCAGCAACGGCATTCTCACCATCAGCAAGGGGGCGGTGCCGCTGGCGCTGTTCGGGCCGCGCGGCTACCCGGTGCTGATGGGCAGGCTGGCGCTGCCCATCCTGGTGGCGCAGGCCATCGCGCCGACGCTTTCCGCACCGCTGGTGGCGGTGCTGCCCGCCAGGCTGACCTTCGCCGTGCTCGGCCTGCTGGCCGCCCTGGCCTTCGCCTGCCTGCTGCCGCTGCGGGCGCGCGACAGCGCGGCGTGATCCTGTTGCCGCCCGGGTTGCCCCGGCCCCATGCAGGGACTACCTGAAGCCCGAACCTGCCCCGCCTGGCGGGGCGCCCCCTGCCCGACATCGGACACGCAAAGACATCCATGAGCGATTCAACCGATACCCCGCAGCCCGCCCCGGCCGCGGGACAGCCCAATGCGGAACAGAATGGCGCTGCCGAAACGCCGGAAGCGGTCATTTCCGCGCTGGAGGCGGAGCTGTCGCAGATGAGGGACCGCTGGCTGCGCGCCGAGGCGGAGATGCAGAACCTGCGCGCCCGCACCGAGCGGCAATTACAGGACGCCCGCAACTACGCTGTCCAGAATTTCGCCCGTGACGTGGTGGAGGCGGCGGAGAACCTGCGTCGCGGACTGGATGCCCTGCCCGCCAGGGAGGAAGGCGAACTGGAGCTGCTGACCAAGCTGCGCGACGGCTTCGAAGGGGTGGAACGCAACTTCCTCGGCATCCTGGAACGCCATGGCGTGATGCGGAAGGAGGCGCAGGGCGAGTCCTTCGACCCCGAACTGCACCAGGCGATGGCCGAGCAGCCGGCGCCGGATGGCGTGGCGCCGGGCACCGTCCTGCAGGCCTGGACGCCGGCCTGGACCCTGAATGGCCGCCTGCTGAAGCCGGCCATGGTGGTGGTGGCCGGCGGCCAGAAGGGCTGAGCGGCAGCCAGACGGCCTGGCGCATTTTCAGCCGAAGCGCATGGCTCGACCCATGCGTTCAACCGGCAGGGAAAATGCGCCGGGAATCAAGGCTGGAGCAGATCGCGGCCGCGCGGGAACATCCGGGCGCGTGAAGTCGCGCGACAAAAATGCCCCGCAGCGGCGTGCGCGTTCGGGATGAAGCGCAAGCCG